>JAPLJQ010000043.1 GCA_026388495.1 Deltaproteobacteria bacterium
CGGAAGAGACCGTATCATCAAATTTGAAGGTTGTTACCACGGTCACGCCGATTCCCTTCTGGTGAAGGCGGGTTCAGGCGTAGCTACATTCGGCATCCCGGGAAGTCCCGGCATCCCGCAGGCGCTGGCGGGATTAACCATTGCCCTGCCCTTCAACGACGTCGAAGCCGTCAAATCAGCCGTGGAAATGTACGGCGATAAACTGGCCTGCATCATCGTGGAGCCCGTCGCCGGAAACATGGGCGTCGTCCCGCCGAAACCCGGTTTTCTCGAAACGCTGAGAGAGATCACCAGAAAACGGGGCATTCTCCTTATTTTTGACGAAGTGATCACCGGCTTCCGGATCTGCTATGGCGGCTTTCAGAACCTTGCGGGTATCGAGCCCGATCTGACGTGTCTGGGAAAGATCATCGGGGGAGGGCTTCCCGTGGGCGCCTTTGGAGGGAGGAAGGACATTATGGAACATCTGGCGCCGGTTGGGCCAGTCTATCAGGCGGGCACCCTGTCCGGAAATCCCGTGGCCATGACTGCGGGGCTCACAACCCTGAAGCTTCTTGATAAAAACAGGGATGGATATGACGGGCTTGAGCGAAAGACGGCTTCTTTCTGCGAGGAGATGAAAAAATGTTTTGATCAGGCGAATGTTCCCGTTCGCATCAACCGGATTGGCTCCATGTTCACCATTTTTTTCACCGCGGAAGAAGTTTTCGATTACACATCAGCCTTGAAAAGCGACACGAAACGCTTCGCCCGCTACTTCAGGGGCATGCTCGCCCGGGGGATCAATCTGGCGCCATCCCAGTTCGAAGCCGCTTTTCTCTCATTCGCCCACACGAATGAAGACATGGAAAAAACCCTCGCTGCCTGTGTAGAAACATTGAAAACGCTTTGATATAATGAGAGAATTTAAAAACCCATATTTTTTAAGCACGGGCGCGCCCGTCACACAGGCGTGCCCCTATGCCACGCCTGTGGATGAATACCGGGCGGCTTTTGCAGACCGTTCGCAGCCGTTTCTTCACTATTATCATCTTGAAGATGGCGGGATCAAGAGACGGAGTTTTACCCGCGGGGGATTCTGGGATCTGGCATGCCTGGGAGCGGCCTGCCTTGCCGACCGGGGATTGTCAAAGGGCGACCGCCTCGTTCATGGCTTTTCCGACAACAGCCCGTATGACCTGATATTCAGACTTTCTGCAATGCTTGTCGGCTGTGTTCCCGTCACCATCAACTGGCAGGCGGATGACAACGACCGCCTCGTTTACAAGGCCAAGCTGACCGGGTCAAAGCTTTTTCTTTACGACTCCGGTTTCCGCAAGCGGTTCGAGGAGATCAAACCCAACCTATCAGGCATAAAATATTTTCATGCCGAAGCCATTGAAAAATTCGACCCGTCCACTGCCTGGGCTCCCCCTCCCCTGTCCTATGAAGACGAAAAAATGATCATCTTTACAGCCGGCACCACGGGACTTCCCAAAGGGGTCAGCCTGTCTCACCGAAGCTATCTGGCAAACCGGATGACCTTTGAGGAGTATTTCAGGCTGCCGTTATCAGAGCCGCTGGATCTCGTTCTGGTCAATCCCCTGCATCACACCAACTCATCTGCCCTGTCCGACTGGGGAATGCGCAGGAAAGGTACGGCCATTCATCTTATCCGGCGTTATTCAACGGCGTACTGGAAAATTCTGACGGAGGTCGCAGGCAATAAAAGAGGGCTCCTTGTGGCACCCATGGTCCCCCGCCATATTGATTTTCTGGAAAGCCTTATTGAAACATCGCTGCTTCCCGTCGATCAAAACGATCTGATGGAAGCTTTGAGTCAGACGGACATTTTGATCGGCTCGGCTCCTGTCGGGCCGACCACCATCGGGCGGATCCTGAAATACAGCCGTCGTTTTCCCCGCGTGCGCTTCGGTTCCACGGAAACATGCCTCCAGGTCATGGCGACCCCGACTACCCTGACGGAAGAAGAAATGAAATCGGCATTTGAGGCGGGATGGACGCATGGGTTCCGGGGTGAAAAACAGACGGGTTATTACATCGGCAGGGAACACTACCCCTTCACGGAAGTAAAAATCGTCAAAGCCATCGATCCGGGGAAGGACGGTTATATGCAACCCTGCAAATCCGGTCAACCGGGCTACTTGATCACCCGGGGCGCCAATCTGATGAGCGGCTATGCTGGGCAGGATGAGGCCACGGAAAAGGTGTTCCGGGAAGGCTGGTATGTGGGGCTTCGGGATATCGGGTTTACCCTTGAGGGGAAGGACGGATGCCCCGATTATTACTGGATATCAAGAGATTCAGCCCTGCTCATCCGGGGAGGCGCCAACTATGCCTGCGAACAGGTTGCGGCTGACCTGTCCAGGGTGCTTGTGGAAGATTTCAGCCTGAAACCCGGCCAGTTCAAACTGGCCGTCATCGGGCTTCGCATCCGCAGCGAACATGACGACAGTTGCTGTGTCACCATAGAACTTGGCGAAGAGGCCGCCTGCATGGAAGAAGAATTAAGGGCAACCTTCATTAAAAAGGCGTCCGGGAAGGTTTCAAAGGGAAGTTTTCCTGATTACGTCCGGTTTGCCCCGATCCCCCTGAGCTTCAAGGGCGCTGTCCTGATCCCCCGGCTTAGACAGGAATTTGAAGACTATCTGAAGGAACAGGCAAAAACGCTTTAAGAAAAGGAATCATACAATCTCATGAAAAAGATTCTCGTCACCGGCGCAGCCGGCTTCATCGGTTTCCACTCAGTCAGGCGATATCTGAAGGCCGGTCATGCCGTCGTCGGCCTGGACAACATGAACGATTATTACGATGTAAACTTAAAAAAGGGGCGGCTTGCCCTGCTTACGCCGGACCCGAAGTTTCGTTTCATCAAAATGGACATTGCAGACAGAGAGTCCATGGCAGCGCTCTTTGCAGACGTAAAGCCGGAAATCGTCGTTCATCTGGCCGCTCAGGCGGGTGTCCGATACTCCCTGATAAACCCCCACGCTTATGTGGACAGTAACATCACGGGCTTCCTGAACATCATCGAAGGATGCAGACACAATCGGGTTGAACATCTGATTTTTGCCTCGTCGAGTTCCGTATACGGGGCCAACACCCTGATGCCTTTCTCTGTCCACCACAATGTGGACCATCCCGTCAGCCTTTATGCCGCCACGAAAAAAGCCAATGAGCTGATGGCCCACACCTATGCATGTCTCTACGGAATACCCTGCACGGGGCTGCGGTTTTTTACCGTTTACGGTCCCTGGGGAAGACCGGATATGGCGCTCTTCCTGTTCACAAAGGCCATCCTCGAAAACAGGCCCATCGACGTGTATAACGAAGGGAAAATGCAGAGGGATTTCACCTATATCGACGATATCGTCGAAGGGGTATTCCGGTTGACGGAAAAGATTCCCGAACCCAATCCGGATTGGCGCGCAGACCTTCCGGACCCGGCAACAAGTTTTGCACCGTATAAAATTTACAACATCGGGAACAACAATCCTGTCGAGCTGCTGGAATTTATCAACATTCTGGAAAAAGAACTCGGCAAAACGGCAAAAAAACAAATGCTCCCCTTGCAACCGGGAGATGTTCCTGCTACATATGCGGACATCGACGATCTCATGGCCGATGTGGGCTTCAGGCCGGACACGTCGATCAAAGACGGCGTCGGGCATTTCGTGAAATGGTACAGGGAGTATTATAATGAATAAATAAATAGGGACAGCGCCCATTTTTCTTGATGTCCGCCTGCGCGCGGGCAGGACAGAAGGGACAGAAAAATGGGCGCTGTCCCTATTTACGGAGGAATTTGGAATGAAAAAGGCGTTCATTACGGGCATTACGGGGCAGGACGGATCTTATCTGGCGGAATTCCTGCTCAATAAGGGGTATGAGGTGCATGGCCTCATCCGCCGATCGAGCACGTTCAACACGGGCCGCATCGACCACCTCTACAGGGACTTCCACGACCCTGACGCCCGGATTTACCTTTACTACGGGGATCTATCCGTATCAGGGCAGTTGACGGATCTTCTGCACACCATCCGGCCTGAGGAAATCTATCACCTGGGAGCTCAGAGTCACGTACGGGTCAGCTTTGATATGCCGGAATATACAGGAGATGTCACCGGCCTTGGGACGCTGCGCATCCTTGAAGCCATCCGTAAAACGGGCATCAACGCAAAATTCTATCAGGCCTCGTCAAGTGAAATGTTCGGCGCAGCGCCGCCTCCCCAGAACGAGATGACTCCCTTCCAGCCCCGGAGCCCCTACGCCGCCGCCAAGGTCTATGCCTATTATGTGGTGAAAAATTACCGGGAGGCGTACAACCTTTATGCCTGTAACGGCATCCTGTTCAACCACGATCCCCCCCGTCGCGGCGAGACCTTCGTGACCCGGAAGATCACAAAGGCAGCCACTCAGATCAAGCTGGGACTCAGGGATAAACTGTATCTTGGAAATCTGGAAGCAAA
>JAPLJQ010000516.1 GCA_026388495.1 Deltaproteobacteria bacterium
CTGTCATTTTTTATATATTCTATATTGGAAGATGAGAGCAGAATTTTTCGCAGAAACAAAGCCAAAAAGATGTACATTTCCGTGCTGTTTTCTTTCATAAATGACAGCAAATTCCCTTTTTCACAAATGGGCAAAATGTCAAAAAAGCACCCCGGAAAAAACCACCGGCATATCTGCCGAACCCTTCAAAACAACAAGCACAATCTCCAGTATCATGAGGGTCAGCCCCGTGACGATACCGGCGATAGAGCGCTCGGGCGTTCGGGTTTCGAAGAGGGGAACGTCCGGCATGCGTATTTTTTTACGCTATTCCCTGTGCTCCTTCTTCCTGCCGTGCGGGCAGATATACAGGCACATCCCGCACACGGCGACCCGCCCTCCCTGTTCAAGACTTTTAAAATACCGGTCGCAGGCTGCCGCATCAAACCGGGCTTCCCTCGGCTCGTCCGGCTGAAAAACCCGACCGGTAAACGCTCCGACCGGGCAAGCCCTGACACATTCCTCGCACTCCCCGCAGCGGGACGCCATGGGTGTGCCGGTCGGTTCAAGAGGGGCATCGGTCAGCACCGTGATCCAGCGGACGCGGGGACCGCGGTCCGGTGTGACAAGGAGACAGCTCTTCCCGATCCAGCCGAGACCGGCGAGATGCGCCGCGAGCTTGTGGGAGACCGGGCCGGCAATCTTCTCATCGCTGGTCCGTTTCGACGCCGGGATTGGGAGTGCCCGGTAGCCTTCCCGCTGGATCGCGTTTGCAACCTGAAGCGCAACCAAGTCCAGTGTCTGGTTGACCACGTCATAACTATGATGCCGGTAGAGTGTGGCAGCAGAGTTATCCTCCCGGTCCGGGAGGAGATCGACCAGTGTGTCCAAGAGGGCGATCCCGATCACCACTGCCCGGGGGTACTGCCCGACCCCCTCTCCACCGTATCCGCGGAGGAAGTCCCGGGCAACGGCAAGGTCAGCAACACCATAGTAATCCGCCCCGTGGGATTCCGCAAGAGACTGTATCCGGTTATTCAATTCCATAACAATCGCAAGTACCGGTTGGTGGCGAGCAACGTCAAGGTAATGGAAAAGAAAGGAGTTGTGGGATTATGGCTATCCGGCCGGGACCGAACAGACCTTGTTGGGGCACGAGAGGTCGGTACCACAACCACCATCCCGAAAAACCACCGGCACATCCTCCGAACCCTCCCACACACCAAGTACAATCTCCCGCATCAATCCAGAGGGTCAGCCCCGCGACGATACCAGCAATGAGGCGCTCGGGCGTGCTGGATTCGGAGAGGGTAAGGACCGGCCTGTTACTATCCCGAAGGTAGGGTTCTTCTTAAAGATTTGTATTTTTACTTGATCAAAAAGTATATTTATCAGATATCAATAATTATATTTTATTAAATCAGGAGGATTAAGAATGGTAGTATACCGGGGATTTCTGTTTATTAAATTGGCTGCGATTGGATCAAAAAGTGAAAAACCACTCTATTTCCTTCAAGCAGAGCCGGAACGCAAGGAGGATTACTCTTTAAAAGCCCAGAGGGATAATCCCTGGGGCGAAGATAAAAGACTTCACAAGTTCAATGGGAAAAAAGTAAAAATTGATGGTTCTGAAGAAAAGGGAACAATTGATGTAAAAACAATTGAAGAGTGTTCGTTCATCGATTAAATTTCCCCTCCTTTAAAAAAATTCAAGTGGTTTTTGTACTTATGACCCCTATTTTTGTATTGGACCTATGATGGTGTTTAATGAATGCAACTTCACTCTCAAAAATGTCTTCAATGCGGCTCGTGCTGTATAGAATATGCGGGCAATATTACTGCAACCTGGACCGATATTGAACGATGGATTTTAGGAGGCAGACAAGATGTTCTTCAGTTTTTTTTTGCAAAGAAGAAAGACGGTTCACTAGTCCACTGTACTGATACCGAGAAATTTACATTGAATGACTTGGCAAGTATTGAGATGAGGGTCCCGGAAACATTGGAACGATTTGGTATTTGTCCATTTTTACAGTTAAATCTGAAAGAACGTTCGAGCTGTTCCATCCATGAAACAAAACCCGAGGTTTGCAGGAATTATACTCCTTGGGAATGGGGAAACAGCAATGCAGATTTGGAAAAATGTCCTTTAGTTGTTCAGAAACTAGAGGATTAAACAATCTTGATAAACCACCCTTCTCGAAAACGCCTTCAATAAAAATCCCCATCCATAGGATCAGGCAACCGCAAACAAAAGGGCGCCAAACGCAATAGCCGGGCTTCTTTCGTAAGAGAATTCCTAAATGAGGTTTCTCAAAAAAAGCATTGTACAAAGATCTTTAAGTCTCTGTTCCATTTTCCTAAATCAGCCTGCCAACCTCCAGACCATCGCTGTTACCACAATCAGAAACCAAAAAAAACTACCTGCATGCATATCGGACCCGCCAACATAAATGAGCACAATCTTTACATCAATTTCGAGGGGCCGCCACATACTGATACCGGCAAAGATGTGTTTGGTCGTGCTGGCTTCAAAGAATGGAAAGCCCTGTATTTCCAAAGGATAAATTGGATAAATTTTTTTAGCATATAATTTTTTTATGCGGTAGAAAAGAATAATAATTGGTGTAGGACATGTAATCTTGATGATTCATGATTCCTGCACACTCAGACATAATAACTTATTTCAAGAACTGGAAACGTGACCGGTTTTTCTCGTCACTTAAATGTGATATGAAATACATCTGGGAAAGTGCCTGGATATACCCGACGCTTTTCATATCCACTGTCATTATTTATACCGAATGTGTTTTTTTTCATGGTTATTACTTTAATAATTACACTTTCCCCTCTAATCTCGAGGTGGCATTAAAAGCGGTAATATCTGCATACTCATCAGATCTTACTTTCGGCTACATATTAGTCCTGTATTTTATTGTCGCGTTTGGTTTCTGGGCGATCCGGTTGCGTAAGAGCATTATCCTTGAACCATTCAATGAGGATGCAGAAAAAGACCGGAAACAAGAAAGCCTGGGTGGTCACCTCCATGCCCTGCTGGCATACGAACTCAACCATATTTTAAAATTGTATTGCGATGTAGACAACAAAAGACCCATTTCTACATCTATTAACGTTGTACCTTCTCCATCGGTGAATGCAAAAGTTGAAGATGTCAGTGAAATAATGGGGACGGTTGCCACTAACAACATTACTTTTGGGCCATTGCAAATTCCTGTAAAGGTTCTCCTGTCCTTCTTCGGGCGTTTATTAGGAGGGAAAAAAATACAGGGAAGCCTGTTTTTTTCAAAAAATGAGATTATTATCGTTGCATCCATGATGGGTGGGGACAAATCCCATAACTGGAAAGTCCAGCGCTCCTATCCCCCAAAGTCAACCGAGGAGATACAAAAAATGTCAGACCAGCCGGGTGGATGGACCGCAGAAGGTATTCTCATCAGGGAAATGATCGAGGAACTGGCCTGCCAGATTTTCTCGGATCTGACAGAATTCCAGTCCTTCCGCTGGGATGCAACGAAGGCATTTATGAAAGGGATCGAGAGTTATCGTGAATGCCTGTTAAGTCCCGGCAATAAAATCGGGAACCTTAAAGAAGCGGAAAGTGCCTTTTCCCATGCATTATCTCTGGATGTCACCTTCTCATCAGCATGGTATAACCTCGGTGCAGTGTATACCGAATTGAAATTTCGGGATGCAGCAAAAGTTGCGTTTTACAAGAGTTTTTCGAATAACAGGATCAAGGGGGATGCATACTATGCTCTGGCGCTGAACGAGTACAATACGTATATCGAAGACCCTCTCTATGGCACACCAGCTGC
>JAPLJQ010000434.1 GCA_026388495.1 Deltaproteobacteria bacterium
ACTTTCAGTGAATACGGGGGGGGTACATGGATACTTTTGCGGAAATAGAGAAAATTCTGGTGGATATCCTTGATCTTGAAAACAGGGAAATGACGCCGGATACATACCTGATCCGGGAGTTGGGCGCGGAGTCTATAGATCTTCTGGAGCTGGCGGTGGCTATAAACAGCCGATTTAAAATTACCGTGAAGGACGACGATCTTTTCCTGACCCGATTCAGGTCGTTTATGATCGCGGCACAGGAGCAAAAGACAGACGTCATTCCTTACATCGCGCAGAGATACCCCTTTCTCACTGAAGACAGGATAGCTGAAATCGTTGCGCGCATTACTGAAGGCCCCCAGCTTAAAATTCAGGACCTCATGAATTACATAACGTTTCAGTCGCCGAAATCGTGAAAGTTATCCCATGACACACCTGGACAAGCTGATAGACGAACGAAGGAGCATCAGGAAGTACAGGGACGAGTCTCCCCCGGATGGCTGGATAAAGATTATGATCCTTGCGGCAATGAAAGCGCCCTCTCCCTCAAACAGCCAGCCTGTGCGGTTCATCCGCCTCCGATCTTTCGAGACAAGATGCCTTCTTCATCAGGCGATGCGCGACGGCCGGGAGCGCCTGCTTCAGGCTCTTATGGAAACCGGCGGCTCAAAAAGGCTTAGAAACTGGTTAAATGGTTACTATCGATTTTCCGAATTTATGTTCCAGGCGCCTGTTCTTTTTGCCGTGGGGACATCCTTAAAATTCATCAGTTTTTCAGAAAGGCTGGGGAGGGCCTGCAAGAGTGAGCAGGGTCATACGAAACATCGGGATCTTGACATGGCGGTGGGGCTTGCTTTGAAGGGATATCTCCTGAAGGGAGAAGAACTCGGTCTTGGTTCGTGCATCCTTACAGCCCCTCTGATTTTTATGGAAGAACCGGAAAAAATTCTTTCCGTAAGCGGGATTGCCATCAGGTGTTTTCTCGCGACGGGCTATCCAGATGAGGAGCCGTCATATATCAATCGGAAAGATATCGCGGACGTATACAGGGAAATATAAATGAAAAGAAGGGTTGTCATCACCTCTATGGGGATTGTTTCCTCTGTCGGTCGTTGCGAAAATGAGATTATAGAGAGTCTCAAAGAGAAAAAGGTAAGCTTTGAGAGACCCGCCTTCGATGGAGACGTTGTCGTTTCTCCTGTTAAGAAATTCAATGCCCGCGACTATACGGGACCGTTTAAGGATGGCCGTTATCTGAACAGGGGGGCCCAGTTTGCCGTCGCTTCAGCCATCGAGACGGTGAAGCGGTCGGGCTGTGAAAAAGAATCGCTGTCGGAAGCAGGCCTTTTCGTAGGCGCCGGCCCCAACCTTGACATCGGCGGTGAATTCCCCGAAGTCAGGAAAGGAGAACTGGACAGGGAAGATCTCCAAGCGCTTTGGATTCTGAAATTTCTGCCCAATACTGCCGCCTCCGTCATTGCAAAACTATTAGGAATCCATGGAGAAAACCTGACGGTATCCACGGCATGCTCGGCTTCATTACAAGCCATTGGGGAGGCCTTTCGGAAGATAAAGGACGGTTATCTGAGCATGTCCCTCGCCGGAGGAGGCGACTCCCGCCTGAGTCCCGGCGGAATCCTGGCCTACAGGAAGGCAAAGGCCATTTATACGGGTAACGGAGATTCCCTTTACGCATGCAGACCATTCGATTGCAGTCGCAGCGGCTTCATCCCGGGGGAGGGGGGCGCTTTTTTTCTTCTGGAAGAATTTGAAAGGGCAAAAAAACGGGGAGCACAGGTTTACGGTGAGATATGCGGTTACGGATGTTCCATGGACGCTTACAACATGACTGCGCCGGACAGAAACGGAGAAAAGGGAAAGATTGCCGTCGCGTCGGCCTTGAATGAGGCGGCCATGTCTGTGAAGGAGGTCGACGTCATATCCTCTCACGGAACCGGCACCGTTCTGAACGATGAAAGAGAAGCCGACCTTATCGGAGATCTTTACGAAAGCCGGAAACCTCACGTGATAGCCCTGAAGTCCTGGATCGGGCATACCGCATCCGCATGCGGCGCCCTGGAGCTGGCCCTGTCTTTAGCCTGCATGCGGGCAGGATATCTTCCCGAGATCAGAAACCTGGAAGAACCCTGCCGCAAAGGGGTGAATTTTGTTTCGGACGGAAAACATCTACCTTTCGGCACGGTGCTTATAGAGAATTTCGGATTTGGCGGACAGAACAGCGCCCTGGTTGTAAGGAGCGTATAAACTAAGGACAGCGGGCAGAAAATTGTGGATGCAGAGATAGTCGTTCATACAGGGCTCAACGCCTTTACGGTGCTTGACAGGATTGAGGGGATCAGCGCCTCGCATATCACGGGGAGCCGCTCTTTTTCTGATGCCCCGGTCTATTTAGGCCTGGAAGCGCTTGCTCAGCTTGGAGCTTTTTATATCCGCCATCTTGTCGGCTTCAACAGGCATGTGTTTCTCCTGAAAATCGTCAATTGCAGTCTGCCTTCCCCGCACATCTTGAAGGGGGAATATTCCCTTTCCGGGAGGCTTTTGAGCCGGAGCGCCTCGGCATTTTCCTGCCGTCTAAAGGCTGGAAAGGGAAACACGGGCGTGATGGAAGGGGACTTTCTTTATGCTTCCATTGATTATGACGGGAATTTCAAAAAAGATATCCTGCAACGATATTACCGGAAGATGTTTGCATGTTTGCACAGCGATTTAAAACGAGGTTAACTGACCGGAGGCAGTCCGGCCTCTATCGCCATCCACCCGAAGTAACTGGAAGGACGGGGAAATACCTTCTTGTGGACGGCCGGAAGGTATTAAATTTTGCTTCCAACGACTATCTGGGGCTCGGCGTTTCCGATGAACTCAGGCTCAAGGCCGCAAGATATTTTCAAAAGTATGGGACATCGTCTTCATCGTCCCGCCTGATGTCCGGAAATTACTCGATCATAAACCAGGCGGAAAAATTATACGCCTCATATTTCGGCTACGATGACGCCGTCTTCTTCCCGAGCGGATATCAGGCAAACATGGGGATGCTCTCCGGGTTTTTTGAACCGGGCGATACGGTTATTTTTGACAAGCACGTTCACGCGAGCAGTGTCAAGGGAATGACCGTAAGCGGAGCGGCTTTTTACGGGTACAATCACAATTCGTTGACCCACCTTGAAAAAAAACTGAAGGCGCACAGGGGCGGGCAGGTTGCCGTTCTCACGGAGTCGCTCTTCAGCATGGATGGCGACTGTCTCGATATTTCCGGCATACAAAGCCTGAAAGACCGCCATGGTTTTTTGACGATTGTCGATGAGGCCCATGCCTTTGGCGCCATCGGTCGGGGCGGACGGGGAATCGCAGGCAATGTGGCGGATATTGCCGTTGGGACTTTCGGAAAGGCCTTGGGATTATTCGGCGCTTTCGTGCTCCTCCCGCATGGATTCAAGGAGTATCTTTTCAACTTTTCTTCGCCCCTCATTCATACCACGACGCTCCCCGAGGCTCATGCCGCCACGTCCAGAGACATACTCGAGATCATTGAGGGAAGCGACGATAAACGGAGCCGTTTAAAAGAGGTCAGCCGGTATCTGAAAGAAGGCTTGCTTCG
>JAPLJQ010000110.1 GCA_026388495.1 Deltaproteobacteria bacterium
CAGCATCCGACTCAATGGAAACCGTCTGTCCGTCGACCGGCTGATCATAGCGCCTTCCGATGGCAGTATCCTTATCCTGAATGGCAAGCCGTACAGGGGGAAATTTAGAATCCTGAAGAACTCAAAGGGTGGCATGGACATCGTCAACGTCCTTGGCATAGAAGCCTATTTATATGGCGTTATCCCTAAAGAAATGTCTCCTCAATGGTTTCCGGAGGCATTGAGGGCTCAGGCTATAGCGGCAAGAACATACGCCCTTTACCAGATGGACAAAAGCAGAAACAGGGAATTCGACGTTTTATCTACCACAACGTCCCAGGTTTACGGGGGCGCATCTGCGGAAATGGAGAAGTCGAGCCGGGCCGTGGATGAAACAAGAGGAATGGTGCTCCGTTATAACAACCAGCTGGTTCTTGCCTACTTTCATGCGAACAGCGGCGGCATGACGGAGGATGCCCAGCGGGTATGGACAGCGGAGGTCCCCTATCTGAAGGCGGTTCGCGATGACTATAGTGTGAAGGCCCCAAACTGTGCGTGGAAACTGGCTCTTCCTCTTGATGATATCAGAAAAGCACTGAATAAGAAAGGGCTCGACATCGGCCGGATTGAAAAGATTGATGCCGTTGATGTCAGCCCTTCGGGCAGGGTGATGAAGATCAGGATATCTCACGAAGGCCGCGTAACGATTGTGAGCGGCAATGAGTTCAGGCTCAAGGTTGATCCCGTGCTGATCAAGAGCACCCTTTTCAGTATGACCCATAATGAACGGGAGGTCCTTTTTGAGGGAAAGGGCTATGGCCATGGTGTCGGCTTGAGCCAGTGGGGCGCCTATATCATGGCCCGTGAAGGACGTTCATACAGGGATATCCTTCGCTACTATTATCAAGGTGTAGACATCGGGACTCCTTAAGGGCTTTTCCTCAGGCAGTATTTCAACTTTTTTCTATATGCAGTTTTCATTCGAACTCTCTGAAAATCCATAATTACTTTTTGTGGTCTCTTAGAATAGCAAAAGGGCGGTAACGAGGATGATGTCCGTGTTACCGCCCTTTTGCAGATTCTGACCCGGGGGTAGAAAACAGTGTTATTTGTTTGTTAAGGCGGCGTGCGCCGCTGCCAGGCGTGCAATCGGCACACGGAATGGCGAGCAGGAGACGTAATCCATACCAACGCGATGGCAGAGGTCGATAGACCTTGGATCGCCGCCATGCTCTCCGCAGATACCGACTTTCAGTTTTGGACGGGTGGATCGCCCCTTCCTGGTGCCCATTTCCACAAGTTGGCCGACCCCGCTTTCATCCAGGCTCTGGAACGGGTCTCCGGGCAGAATTTTCTGTTCCAGATAAATGGGGAGAAATCCTCCAATGTCGTCCCGTGAAAAGCCGAATGTGGTCTGGGTCAGGTCGTTCGTGCCGAAGGAAAAGAACTCCGCTGTCCTGGCGATTTCATCGGCCGTCAGCGCCGCCCGCGGGATTTCAATCATCGTCCCGACAAGGTAATCAAATCTTACCCCTTTCTCTTTCATAACTTCGTCGGCCATGCGGCGGATGATGCTTTCCTGATGATTAAATTCCGTGGCGGTTCCCACCAGCGGCACCATAACCTCTGGATAGACCTTGACGCCCTTTCCGGTCAACTCTGCTGCGGCCTCGAAAATAGCCCGGGCCTGCATTTCCGTCAATTCGGGATAGGCGATACCCAGGCGGCAACCCCGATGACCCAACATGGGATTCGATTCATGGAGAGATTCAATGCGGGATTTGAGTTTTTCAACGGTGATGCCGAGTTGTTTGGCCAGTTCTTCCGTTTGCTGATCATTGAGGGTTATAAATTCATGGAGCGGCGGATCTAACAGGCGGATGGTAACAGGCAGGTCATGCATGGCTTCAAGGATGCCGATAAAGTCCTCTCGCTGGAACGGCAGGAGCTTCATAATGGCTTTTCGGCGATCTTCCACATTCTCTGCGATAATCATTTCACGCATGGCCATAATCCGTTCCGATCCGAAGAACATGTGCTCCGTTCGCGTGAGACCGATCCCCTCTGCACCGAAGGCTCTCGCCTGAGCGGCGTCCTGCGGGCGATCCGCATTAGTCCTGACGCCGAGCCTGCGGAATTTGTCGGCCCACGCCATTATCTGCATGTATTCCTTATTGGCCTCGATGTCGGGCCTGACCGTTGCGATCTTGCCTTCGTAAACGCGACCCAGTGTGCCATTCAACGAAATCCACTCACCCTCTTTGATGATTTTCCCGTTAACGTTCATTATTTTTTTATGCACGTCGATCGCCAGAGCGGAGCAACCCACGATGCAGCATTTACCCCATCCCCGGGCGACCAGCGCCGCATGGCTTGTCATGCCGCCTTTCGCCGTCAGGATAGCCTCGGCGATATGCATCCCATGGACATCCTCGGGCGAGGTTTCTGCCCGCACAAGAATGACTTTTTTTCCTTCCTTTGCCCATTTTGCAGCATCATCGGCTGTAAATACGACCTGGCCGGTTGCACCGCCCGGACCCGCCGGAAGCCCCCTGGCAATGACGGGCGCCTTCAGTTCCGCAGCCGGGTCAAGCATATCGTGAAGGAGTTCGTCCAGTTGCGCCGGTCTTACACGCAGGACCGCCGTCGCTTCATCGATAAGTCCGTCCTTCGCCATCTCGACAGCCATTTTAACGGCTGCAGTTCCGGTCCGCTTCCCGATGCGGGTTTGCAGCATCCAGAGACGGTCTTCCTGGATGGTGAACTCGATATCCTGCATATCGCTGTAATGCGTCTCCAGCTTGTTACGGATGTCCGCCAATTCTGTGTACAGGGACGGCATGGCTTCTTCAAGGCTCTTCAAGTGCTTCGTATCCTCTGTTTTGTTGCGCATGTTGAGGGGATTCGGGGTCCGGATGCCTGCCACCACATCTTCTCCCTGGGCGTTGACCAGCCATTCACCATAAAAGGTGTTTTCACCCGTTGCGGGATTTCTTGTGAATGCCACGCCGGTTGCGCTGTGATCTCCCATGTTTCCGAAGACCATGGACTGCACGGTTACGGCGGTTCCCCATTCATCGGGAATACCCTCAATACGCCGGTATGAAATCGCCCGTTTGCCGATCCAGCTCTGGAAGACGGCGCCGATTCCTCCCCAGAGTTGCTCGTAAGGATCATCGGGAAAATCTTTTCCCAGAACCTGTTTGATTATTGCTTTAAATGCATCCGTCAGTTCCTTCAGATCTGCCGCCGTGAGCTCCGTATCCTGAACAATGCCGCGGGACGCTTTCATTTTTTCCATCGCATGTTCCAATTGAACCCGGATGCCTTTACCCTCCTCAGGTTCAAGACCGGCGGCCTTTTCCATGACCACGTCGGAGTACATCATAATCAGGCGGCGGTAGGCGTCATAAACGAATCGTTCATTGCCGGTTTTGAAAATAAGCCCGTTGATGGTTTTTCCCGTAAGACCGACATTCAGAACGGTTTCCATCATACCCGGCATGGAGGAGCGCGCCCCGGAACGCACGGAAACCAACAAAGGATTTTCAGAGTCTCCAAACCCGGCGTTCATGACGGCTTCCACGCCCGCCAGTGCTTGTTTCACTTCCGATTCAAGCTCGGGCGGATAGGATTTATCATGCTTGTAGTAGTAAGTACAGACTTCGGTCGTAATCGTGAAGCCCGGAGGAACAGGAATCCCAAGACTGGCCATTTCAGCCAGGTTGGCCCCCTTTCCACCCAAGAGTTCTTTCATGTCGGCCCTTCCGTCTGCTTTACCTCCCCCAAACTCATACACATACTTTTTAGACATTCATCCCTCCCTGAACATTGTCTAAGGCGTTTATGCAAAATTCCTTAAAGTCCGCTATCGCTAACATTAATAAAAACTAAAAGATTTTAAATCGCGAGGATGTTACGGGAATAAAGATTTCAAATCCGCTTTTTTCTACCAGTTTTGATTTTTTAAGTCAAATAGAAATGAAAGGCTGTGAAAAATTCATTAATGAAATGAAAGGGTAAAACTTAAATGTCTTGAATAACTTAGAAATATCATGATAGGTGCTTGCAAATAAATGAGGGCCGAAAGCATTACTTCCGGCCCTCATCATTTTACGTTTCGACTAATGAATAAGGTAAAAATTAACCCAGGAAAAATTTCATGTAGGGGTTCTCATACAGAAGAACGAGTGAAA
>JAPLJQ010000288.1 GCA_026388495.1 Deltaproteobacteria bacterium
AAAAGTGCAGAAGCTTTGCGCTTTTTTCAAAATTGAGGCCATTGCAGTCGGAAACGGTACAGGCGGGCGAGAAACGGAAGTCTTCATCCGAAACCTCGGACTTTCTGAAAATATCCAGATTGTGATGGTCAATGAGAGCGGGGCGTCTGTTTACTCTGCATCCAAACTTGCCCGTGAAGAGTTTCCCGACCATGACGTTACGGTCAAAGGCTCCGTATCCATCGGGAGAAGGCTGCAGGACCCGCTGGCAGAGCTCGTCAAGGTTGAGCCGAAGTCCATCGGGGTAGGGCAGTACCAGCATGATGTGGATCAGGGGGCATTGAAGAGAAGTCTCGACGAGGTGGTGATGAGTTGTGTCAACACGGTGGGCGTGGACATCAATTCGGCAAGCGCGCAGCTTCTCACCTATGTGTCCGGTCTGGGAAATCAGCTTGCCCAGAATATCATTCAATACAGAAATGAATATGGGCCCTTTTCTTCCCGGGAAATTTTTAAAAAAGTGCCGAGACTCGGTCCGAAAGCATTTGAACAATCCGCCGGGTTCTTTCGCATCCGCGGGGGGGATAATCCCCTCGATGCGAGTGCGGTTCATCCCGAAAGTTATCCTGTTGTTGTCGCCATGGCGAAGGATTCAGGATGCGACGTGACGGACTTGATGCGGGACGCAACCATCAGGGAAAAAATAGATATCACGCGGTATATTACCGAAACAACCGGGATTCCCACCTTGAAAGATATTATGAACGAACTGGCCAGACCGGGGCGCGATCCCAGAGAAAAATTTGAAGCGTTCTCTTTTGCAAACGGCATTGAAAAACTCCAAGATCTGGAGACGGGGATGAAACTGCCAGGAATCGTGACCAATGTAGCCGCATTCGGGGCCTTTGTAGATATCGGTGTACACCAGGACGGACTGGTCCATATCAGCGAGCTTTCAGATCATTTCGTAAAAGATCCCCATCAGGTTGTGAAGGTTCAACAGAAGGTCGATGTGACCGTTCTTTCCGTTGATTTGGAACGTAGGCGGATTTCCCTGTCCATGAAAAAGAATGCTTCGAAAATAGTGGAGGGGGAAAAACCACACAAGACAGGCATGAACGTGCCAAGAAAACCATTGGAAAAGATCAAAAAAGACAATCTCCCATTTAACAATCCCTTCGCCAGTGCTTTTAGAAAAGATTAGCGGGGTAATTTATTTAAAAAACATATTACAAATAATCTAAATATGGTATATTGCGTCACCAATAATGGTGAATAAAATGTCCCTGAATAATGCGACGCTCGGTTTAAAAGGCGGTATCAAAGTTTTCCCCTTTCCGACGTTGAAGTCAAGCCTTCAACATGAGGGCTTTTTTATTTAGCAAAGGGGGGATGTGAGAGGTTGGTTTAATACAGCAGCAAGTGTTAACAACAAAGCGGATATGTAACGATAAGGTTTGGTTAAATGAGTAATATAAGGAGAAAGACATGAACGCAGCATTACTTCCTATAATAGCGGCTGTTTTATTCTACTTAGGTTACCGTTTTTACGGAAGGTATATTTCAAAGGTATTTAAAGAAAATGATGACAACCCCACGC
>JAPLJQ010000210.1 GCA_026388495.1 Deltaproteobacteria bacterium
AAGAGCAGCACGCATCGGTATCCATTTTGCGGTCCAGCCCCCTTTTCTTACATGGGAAGAGGAGCCAATGGAATACCTTCTAAGTATTCTCGGCAATCGAGCCTATAACCTGATCCCTCTGAAAAGCATGCTGAAAAGCGGTTTAACCATTGCGGGCGGCTCCGACGCCCCGTGCACACCACCCGATCCCATTCTCGGCATCCACGCAGCTTGCAATCATCCCAATCCGGAAGAACGTATATCCGTTCTGGACGCCCTGCGGATGCACACAGCCTGGGCTGCCCGACTTTCTTTCGATGAAAAACAAAGGGGAACCCTCACGGAAGGAAAGGTCGCCGATTTTACCGTTCTTGACAGAAATCCTCTTGCCCTTGCGCCGGAGGATCTCAAAGACATAAACGTAACTAACCTGTATCTGGGGGGGAAACCCTATGCGAATTCTGTTAAAAAACCCCTGGATCTCTGCCTGAAAGCCCTGAAAAACAGGTTTTCACGCGGATAAAGGGGTTGGCGGTGGATATTATTACTCCGGCAACAAAATGTCTAAATTTCCGTCATTCCGGCGAAAGCCGGAATCTACTGAAAAGACAGGATGCCGGATCAAGTCCGGCATGACAAGCTTTGACATGTTTAGTTGCCGGCGGAATAAAAGATGGATTTCTCTAACGATACATCTTTTCCCGCTTATCCAATTGAATCTCAAGATTTTTCAGCAGCTGGATATCATTTTTCAGTTGTTCATTTTCCTGAGACAATCGCGCTGTTTCCGACTGTAACTGACGGATATCTTTCTTTAATCTTTCGTTTTCCTGAAGGAGTTTATTTTTGTCTGACTGGGTTTTATTGCCCAACAGGTTTTGTTCCTGACAGGACTGACACTCATCAATGAGACGAATCAACATCTCAGAAGACCCCCGCCATCTGCTCTTCGGATAGGTGTTTACCAGCGTGTCGAATGCCGATCTGGCTTTACCGTAGTCGGCAGGCTGCCCATTACTTCCCATATAAGATAAACCGCCACGAAACAGATCCGCATCGGAAGTCGGTAGCGGGGAGACGCTCCCCGGCGGGATCATGGGCGAAGCGCAGGCTCCCAACAATAAGAACATGATAAAAAAAATGATCTTACGATATTTTTTCCAGATCTTCCTGTTTAACATAGTTGCTTCCCGGTAACGTTTTAGCGTATTCCTTTAACTCGGCAGCCTTTTTTGCCATATCCAGAGGGCTTTGAAAGCGTGTCCCGTCATCGGTAACCATGGCGACACTTACGGTAATGAGAGGAAATTTCTGTTGCCCCCCCTGCCTGTCTTTGCCGATGATAAAGCCCTTCTGCCTGTCTTTCTCACTGTAAAATTTCATAATATGCCTGTCAAACTCATTTACAAGCCGCGAGCAGAAGTTTTCCGCACGCCGGGGATCTGAAATAATTACAAAATCATCACCCCCGATGTGACCGATGAAGTCGTCTTCTCCATCTGCAATCTGCATATCCTCCGTTAAAATGCTCGCGACTTCCTTGATGACCTCGCTGCCCCATGCATACCCGTACTTATCGGCAAAGGGCTTGAAATTATCAAGATCCACATGACAGAGGGAAAAGGGTTTTTTTTCTGCAAGCCGCTTTTCGATCTCTTTTTCAATCGCCAGATTGCCGGGAAGCCCCGTCAGAGGACTCGCATCGAGGTTCAGAGCTTCCAGAACCTTAAGGCGTTCCGTCATGACTTCGAAAGCATCCGCCAGGCTGCCGATTTCATCATGGCGCTTCACGTTGAGGTCATAATCAAACTTTCCCTCCGCAATCAAACCGGTGGCTTTTTTCAGCTCCCTGATGGGTCTTGAGATATTATAGGTGATGATCAGAGCCAGAGTCAATCCGGCAAAAAGACTCACGGCACTGAGGATAATCGTCATTCTGGAAGCATTCATCCCCCTTATCCTTATCATGTTCATCCGGGAGTCTATGTCTTTTTGGGCATTTTTATGAACACCTCGCAAAATGGCGGCCATATCGTCGATGATTTTTCTGCTGTCCCTTTCAGAAACGATGAGCGCCTCCTCAACACGGTTTTCCTTAACCATGACGACAGTCTGATCGAACAGCGCCTCATGTCGGATGTGCATGGCTGACAAGAGGGACAACGCCTGCTTTAAATCGGGAATTTGATTTTTTCGGAGATCCTCGATCCCCGTTTTGAATTCCCGGCTTCGCATCCGGAAAATTTCTTCGATGGACGGATCTTTCAATATGAGATATTTTTTTTCAGCACTTTCCTGGGCAAGCAGGGTATCCATCATCTTTTTGCTCGAATCAAGAATGAAAAAATCCCGGTCGATGATGGTATAGGCCAATTCATTGAGGTTTTGGAGACTGAAAACGGCGTAGGCGCTCGCCATGATCGTCAATAACGCCATCGCCAGATAACTGAGGAACAACTTTCGGCCGATTGTGAGCTTCATTCCACAAACCAGATGTGATCCATATCAGACAACATAGTGCGAAGTTAGTATCATATCATCCTCATTTCCGCAAAGAAGAAAATAGAATGATTATTGCCCCCTTCACGGACTTCTGATATACTGGACGCACGATTTGGTTTGCCGACATTAGAAATCCATAAAGGGGAGGCTTGATCCATGATCTATAACGAGGAATTTGAAACACTGCCCAGAGAGGTGCTGGAAACGCTCCAGTTGAAGCGGTTGCAACAGGTCGTACAGCGGGTGTACCACACGGTGGGGTTTTACAGAACGGCTTTTGATAAAGTTGGAGTCAGGCCGGACGACATCAAAACCCTCTCTGATCTCAGGCGCCTGCCCTTCACGACAAAGCAGGATCTGAAAGACAATTATCCTTTCGGCTTGTTTGCTGTCCCGATGAGCAGCATTGTCAGGCTCCATGCTTCGTCCGGGACCACGGGACGATCGACCGTTGTGGGATACACGAAAAGGGATATCGACACCTGGTCGGAACTGATGGCCAGATGCTTTGTGGCGGCGGGTCTCACCAAAAATGACATCATCCATAATGCATACGGATACGGACTTTTCACCGGCGGGCTCGGGGCTCATTACGGCGCTGAAAAACTCGGGGCAAGCGTCATCCCCATGTCCGGCGGAAATACCAAACGGCAGATCATGATCCTGCAGGATTTCGGACCCACAGCGATCTGCTGCACCCCCTCCTACGCCCTGAATCTG
>JAPLJQ010000074.1 GCA_026388495.1 Deltaproteobacteria bacterium
GATAGGCTTTGGGGTTGAAACGGATGAACCATTGAAAACGCTGATGGCGGTTTTTTTATTCAACAACAAACGATTTCCCCGATCTTATCAATGGGTCTAATGGTCATCAGAGATAAAGCCCCTCAAAGATTTTTGATCGAATCGTCTTAAAAATACATATATAGTATGATTTGATACAATATTGTACTATGAATGAATCTATCAAAACGATTCTGCATTCATGGATTGATAAAAAAATTCCTGCCCTCAAACCAAGAAGCATAACGTTGGATGATTACCTTAACTCGAAACCCAAAAAAATCATCGTTGCAACGGGTTTCAGGAGATGCGGAAAGACCTGCCTCCTGCTCAGATTAATCAGTACCTTGCTTGTAAAGAATCGCAAAGAAGAGGTATTTTACATAAATTTTGAAGATGAACGAATATCTCGTGATACAAAATTCTTATCAGACCTGATACCATCGATAAAAGAGACTTTTTTTGCAGAACCGAAATTTCTGTTTCTGGATGAAATTCAGGATATGCCGGACTGGAGCCGGTGGCTCCGCCGGATTTATGATAATTATGATATCACACTATTTGTGACTGGCTCCAGTTCAAAAGTATCCAGCCACGAAATTCCAACCGAGCTCCGGGGACGGTGCCTGGAAGTAAAAGTGTTTCCTCTTTCGTTTAAAGAATTTCTTGTATTCAAAGAAATACAGATTAATAGTCAATCCGCCCGGTATTCTGAAAATGAGCGGGCAATGGTTGTAAAAGCACTGGACGAATTCCTCTATTATGGCGGCATGCCTGAAGTCGTTCTTGCCCCGGAAGAGAAGAAATTTGAAATTTTACAGCAGTATTACAGCACGGTTGTGTCAAAAGATATTTCGGAAAGATTCAGGATCAGGAACGATGAAGTGCTCAAAGCCTTGCTCCGGTTACTCATTAACTCGAACCGGTATACAATAAGCAAGATGTACAATACCATGAAAAGTATGGGATACGCGGTGGGAAAGACCAGCCTTGCCAATTACATCGGATACATTGAATCCTCATATTTCCTGATCAGCATCCCGGTTATTTCACCAAAAATTAAGGAGCAGATGCAATGCCCCCGCCAGTGCTACCTGATAGATAACGGGTTTATTTCCGCATTGTCCACCCGGTTCTCTAAAAATTACGGACGTCTTTACGAAAATGCTGTGGCACTGGAGCTCATGCGGAGAGCTGACTATGACACGACGATTCATTACTGGAAGGACCGGTTTGGCAAAGAGGTTGATTTTGTGATAAAGGTGGGTACGGAAGTCCGGCAGTTGATTCAGGTCTGCTCCGACATTACGCATCCCGATACAAAAGAACGTGAAACGAGCGCGATCATACGTGCTTCAATAGAACTGGATTGTGACAATCTCCTCATTATTACCAGCGATTATGAAGGGGCTGAACAAATTCATAATAAAAATATCACATTTATTCCCCTCTGGAAATGGCTTCTTGTATGAAAGAGGATTTCGAATAACTGGCATTAAGGAAGAAATGCCTCAAACGCTCACGACGGAGAGAGATTACAAAATTCCAAAAAACGGGGGTTTTTCGAAATCCTCGAAAATAAAAGAGTTGTATCCGGTCCTGTCAGAATGAATGTATCGAAATGAGATCACGACGGGATATCAGAAGATGCGGAGCTCGAATTAGGCTTATTTTTCCAGCTCCCCACGCGTGATTGAATACCGGGCGATCACGTGCTGGAGAGAGGCACTCCATTCATCTTCCCGGAAGTGGGGGTTTATGTACC
>JAPLJQ010000179.1 GCA_026388495.1 Deltaproteobacteria bacterium
AAGCTGAAAAGGGGGCTTGAAAGCTGGAAAAAAACCGGGGATCGGCTGAATGAGGTAAAAACGAACAAAGAATACCAGTCAATCCTGAAAGAAAAAGAAACCATCGAGAACAAGAACAGTGAAATCGAGGATGAAATCATTACCGCCCTTGAGGAGCTTGACAAGGCAAGAGATCAGTTGAAATCAAAAGAGAACGGGCACGAGGCATTTATAGTGCAATATGAAAAAAATAAAAAGAAAATGGAAGAGGAATTGCGTATTCTCGATGCCGATTTTTTAACCTGTCAGCAGAAAAGTGCAGAGCTTGGGAAACAGATCCGAGAACCTCTACTGAAAAAATATGAAATCATCAAAGGGGTAAGAAACGGTCTGGCGGTTACACCGGTGTGGAAAGAGGTGTGCGACGGTTGTCACATGAATATTCCTCCCCAGTTATATATCGAATTGCAGAGGTCGATAGAGTTGATGTCCTGCCCGAACTGCAACCGGATCATATATTGGTGTGATCAGGATAAAAAGGATGACTGATGCGTTGCTGAATCTCTATACCGACGGGGCATGCCGGGGAAACCCCGGTTACGGCGGCGCCGGAGCGGTTCTGGTTGATGAGGACGGGCAAACGGTCGCAACGGTCACGAAGTTTCTGGGTCTTTGTACGAACAACGTTGCTGAATACGCGGCATTGATCCTGGGTTTGGAAGAGGCATTAAAGAGGCGGTGCCGCCGGCTCCATATCTTCTTGGATTCAGAGCTCCTGGTTAAACAGATAAACGGCGCCTACCGGGTGAAGAGCAGTCACTTGAAAGTTATGATGCTTGATGTGAGGCGCTTGCTGTCGTCTCTTGAAGGCTACACGGTCGAACACGTGGAGAGAGGTCGGAATCACGTGGCGGACCGGCTGGCCAATGAAGCCATCGACGAAGCAGTCATGAATAACCACGACATTTCAAACTCAAAATTCTAAACAAATCCTGAATCCCCGTATTGACGACTTCGGTGAGTGTCAGCAAAATTCTCACGCCCATTTCCGACAAGTGCGTTATCAATATTATGATTTGATATTTATAGTGAAATCTACTAAACTGTATTCCAAAGCACTTTAATAATTATTTAAAGGTGTCAGAGCAGATCAGATGATCGCTGGTCCGGTTTTCCGGACTGGAGGAAAGTCCGAGCTCCACAGGACAGGATGGTCGCTAACGGCGACTGGGGGCGACCCTAAGGAAAGTGCCACAGAAAATATACCGCCTGCGATCTGCGGGTAAGGGTGAAAAGGCGAGGTAAGAGCTAACCAGTTTCCCGGGTGACCGGGAAAGCTTGGTAAACCCCATCCGGAGCAAGACCAAATAGGAGAACATCAAGAGTGGTCCGCTCGAGGTTCTCGGGTAGTGTCGCTTGAGGCAACAGGCAACTGCTGTCCCAGAGGAATGATCATCACCGTCTCACGGGCGACCGGGGGGCGGGACAGAACTCGGCTTACGGTCTGGTCTGACATCATCTTATATTAAAATGGATTCTCCTTTGCACGGGAATAATCTAAATAATGAGGGTTAAAACCGTAATATGATGGCCGCAAGGAAAACCCTCCAGAAAGTCTTCCCCGATGGCCGAAAAATTATTTTCGGCCATGCACGTCTTTTAAAATATTTCATAACCGCCTTCATGATTGCTTTTCTTTTTTGTTTTTCCCGTGAGGGTTTCGCCCAGGATTTCAAAACATCCATGGATGAGGCGGATACATATCTGAGAAATGGCCAGTATCTTGAAGCGGTGGGCGCCTATCAGGATGTTTCTGAACGCGCTCCCGATTCCGATATAAAGGCAAAGGCAATCCTCAGAATCGGGGACATTTACAGTTATTTCTTGAACAACTACGACAAGGCGCTGGAAAAGTATCATATCGTAACAAAACAGTATGCCGGAAGCCTCCACGCCGCGAACGCCTATTTCAATTCCGGGATGATCCTTTATGAAAGAAACCGGTATGGCGAGGCGTTGAATCAGTTCAAAACATACATTGAGAAATATCCTAAGGGAGATAGGAGAGAAACGGCTCAATTTATGATTGAAACGTGCTCCAGTCCCCCTTCCGCGATGGAAGAGAAGAAAACAGCGGCCAAAACCCCGGTGGATAAAAATATCAGGGTTCTGATTTTGACAGGTGTCCGTGAGGCCCATCTCGACAGTCCTTCGCCTCTGGAAATCAGGGATATTGGCGATAAAAATGTTCTGGCCAGGGTCGAGAACGCCGCAGTCGACGTCTATCAACGCAGCATCAGACTCAATGGAAACCGTCTGTCCGTCGACCGGCTGATCATAGCGCCTTCCGAGGGCAGTATCCTTATCTTAAATGGCCAGCCGTACAGGGGGAAATTTAGAATCCTGAAGAACCCAAAGGGTGGCATGGACGTCGTCAACGTCCTTGGCATAGAAGCCTATTTGTATGGCGTTATCCCCAAAGAAATGTCTCCTCAATGGTTTCCGGAGGCATTGAGGGCTCAGGCC
>JAPLJQ010000416.1 GCA_026388495.1 Deltaproteobacteria bacterium
AAACGCTCCATCCATATCCACTTGCCGCATCATTTTTGCCGTCTCTCTAATTCGTCACTGAGTTGATTTGTCGCTCTTCGAGACCCCGATCACTCCTCGGCAACTAATTTGCTCTTTTGAGGGCTGACCCTTTCGCCTCTTTCGCCTCTTTACCTACCACAACATAAGGACGAATCTTTTCAAGTGTTTTAGTGCCAATTCCTTTTACTTTGAGCAAATCATCTACGGTTCTATAGGGGCGACCGGCTATAATTCTTTCAGCAAGAACAGGACCGATTCCTTTGATAGACTGAAGTTCTTTTTCAGAGGCAGTGTTAAGGTTTACTAAACCCTGTGGAGATTTAGCTTTTGTTACCTGATCTCGTACTTCCTGTAATTCACGATCTTCACTGCGTTGTTTAGAGCGGAGTTCCGCAATTCGATCCGGATCACTCTCCGACCAAATGCCAACACGTTTCAACATGGCCGAAATCTCAAAATCCCCCAGTCTTTTAACCATTTCATCACGTGACACTCCGTCGAATGTTTCCCTACCCATGCCGTATGTACGGGCAAAACCATTTTTAACGAGCAGGCTCGCCAAATCATTTCCGTCAGCAGTAGTGATGAATCCATATACTCGGCCTTTGGATGACCTTCCTAACGCACTTGCAAAGGCTGTATGAACAGTAAAAGGTTTAACAAGGACATGATCAACAAAGGTTTTTGCTTCGTTACCGAAATGAATAGTACGTTTTGCATCAGACAATCCAAAATAACGTGTCTGTTCCCGAACTCGCTCTGCATCACTTTTAAAGGCAATTAAGGTTTCAGGACAGTCAACAAAATAAAGCCTCACATGGAAAGATTTTCCATTAGCTTCCACAAGAAAGCTATCCCCATCATTTGCTGGATCATTTATCAATCTCCCATTGGAGAACATTTGCAAATCAGCAGAAAATGATGGAAGAATGCCTCCAAACATCAGCACTGCTGTTACGAATAAAAACCTGATTGTCGAGTGAATAAATTTTTTCATAACGTAACCTTAAGGGCATAACACTGCTAATCAGCCGCGCGGCTTTTTGCGTCGGCTGTATTAGCCTGGTTAGATTTATTCTTTTTCCTGAAGTACTTATAGAGTTTCTTGAGATCTACGCTGAAACCATGAAATGTTGGTTTTAGCTCGAATATTTCGCTATTTCCCTTTTGCAACTCTTTCGCAGACAGTTTACCGACACGTTCAATTTGTATTTTTTCTGCTTCGGAAAAGGTAGACCTTTCTTTTTCTGTAAACCAAAATTGCGGCAATGGATATTTTTCAACACACCAGTGCCTGAAATTTTCTTTTGAGATGCATATGTCGTGCAACCCATTGATAATTAAAGGTGTGGGCTGATCGGGTGCGTCAATTATTAATGCATTCAATGCTTCAATCATTGACGGATTGCGAAAACCACCTTTTTCAACATGGTTGCCGTTTGCATCTATCATTGAAATATGATGGATAAGTAATGGATTCTCATTTTGCGAAGGACGAATTCCAAAAGCCATAATTCTGGCAACTGTCCACATGTCAGCATTAGTTTCATGTCCCCAAAGTTCTGCAATTTTCAAGAACCTGAAAACGGATATTTGTTGGTAAATGGTGGACATTTATTTTCCCTTCTGAAATCTAACGCAGAGCTCAATCGACCGCATCAGCGGGTCGATTGGAGTGACAGGTTAAGTTTCCTCTTTTCAAGGAATCCTAACCTGAAAGCTTGTTCAAAACATAGTAATTTACCTCTATCATGTCTTTTCTTCATCATTTATCTCGGTCTGAATCCCTTTTTGCACTATAGTATAGATGTGACATACTTCTGGTGCCTTAATTCTGCTACAGCTCCATAACTGAATATCGTTTCTCATCTCAGCAATCAGCTCTTGTAGTGCTTCTATCACGTTACCTCTCTCTGGTTTAATCACCATAGAAGCGACAATATCCATTTTTTTGGCAACTTTTTTGCTCGCAAATATCCACAGTTTCTGTTGTGCCTCATTATATGCGTCTTGGTTGTCTTTTGCAAAAACGAACCTGACAATCGGAGAAAGAAATTCACGATATGCTTTGTACTTCTCTTCCCGGTGAAATTTAATATTCCCCAAAATAAAGCCAACAATCCCAGTAACCACAACAATAATTATAGTCTCAATCAGACCCATATTTCACCTCTATTCAGGAAAAGTAAGGAAAGGGTATTTCCATATTGGGAACTAATTATAAAGGCTCATCGCCATCCCTAACCTTTAGCTGTATTAATAAATATTCCAAAAATATCACTTAACGTTACGGGTCACGTGCGGCGGGTACGCCGTCGCGTGGACCCGATTGGTGGGCTTCCTGATTCCACTTCCGACGTGTGTCCGGGTATGGCCACGACATTCTTCTCAACGCCCGGATACAGGGCGTCAATCTCGGTCTGAATGACGAGGGTGCGTCCGAGCGCCGTAACAATGCGGCAATAGGTGCGGATGTCGTCAAGATCAAGACGGCGTTCCTGACGGTCTTTCAGCCACTTCTCGCAGACCTGGTAGCCGCCCACCTGATAGCTCCACACGGTTTCGGCCACAGGCGCGAAATACTGAGTTGCGTTGATGTACACACACTGTTCCTTGGCCTCGTAGCGCAGCCCCGCACTCTTGCCCTTGCCGATGCGGCTATCGCCCTCAACCTCGAACCGGCAGGTGGGCGGGTCCAGTTCGGCAGAAGTGAGCAGATGCAGGGCGGTCAACCGCTCGCCGAGAGCCACGAGTTGTCCGAACAACCGGACATCGGACGTGAACGGCACGCGCGGGAAATCCATCCGCAGGAACTCGGCGTATTTCTCGCGGTACGCGGGCGCGTACAGCACGGCGTAAACGTAGTGAAAAATCTCCTCGGGCGAGGGTGCCACGCCGTATGCCTGAGCCAACGCCGCGACCGCCTTGGGGTTCAGGTTCGGGCGGCGCTCCGCCGGTTCGTGCTGGGCGAAGAGGTCGTCGCGGTCGGCGTTGGGGTAGAGGTATAGGGGGAAATAGTAGTTTGTGTCATAAGCGGCGACTGATTTGTGCACTCCGATAGTCTCTGTTGTAAACGCGCCGAATTCGTCCTTATGCTGCTTTGGGGTAATAAGCGCCACATTCTCCCCAGCCAGCATGTGTCGCATGACCTCCAGGCGCCCGCGGTCTATCGCATGGTAGTGATAAAAAACCCAACGCATATCAAAAGGCCGATAAAGACATTTTACGATCTTGTCTTCCCAGTCGACGTCTTCCTCGACTTTCTTGCGCCTCTCGGACATTTTCCAGTCACCGGTATCCTTCAGTTTGAGAGCGCCACGCACGAAATCGTCGGTGAGGTTGCGGTCCCGGAACTGGCGAATGCGCCGTTTGAGCGCTTCGCAGTCGAAATCGAAGACGAAGTGGTCCCTGTGGGTTTTGATGCCCGTAGAATTCACCACGAATATTTCTGGCACATGAGGCCAGCGTTCGTACACGTCCAAACCTTTGTCTGTTCGCGGCACGAACAGGTAAAACTCGGATTTTGGCACGAGCTCCCGCCATTCTGTCGCATCGAGGTCGTTGTTTGAAAGCCAATCGTATTTTTGCTTGCGCAGCCCCCAGAGCTCGGCGTGGCGGGCAACGGCGTCCTTCTTCTGTTGTCCGCCGCGCTTGAT
>JAPLJQ010000093.1 GCA_026388495.1 Deltaproteobacteria bacterium
GGCCAGCAATTCCTTCATGTCCTCTGCCATGTCCCTTTCCATCTCCATAAGGATGTCTTCCGCCTTGTCTTTCGGGAGGTCTCCCAGAAGATCAGCAGCTTCGCTTAGAGACATTTCCTCTATTATATCAGAGGCTTCCGCAATCTTCATGTCCTTGATCAGACTCACTTGAATCTTGGGATCCGTTTCTTCGAGAGTCTCGGCAGCCGTTTCCACATCGAGTGACTGAAATACGGCGGCCCGTTTGTGTATATCAAGGTCCTCAATGATATCAGCCAGATCAGCGGGATGTAGCTGGGCAAGGCGGTTCTGTGCAATTCTAAGACGCAATAAATCCAGTGTAGACAGGGGTTGAACAAACTTCCAGGAAATAAATTGATCGGCAAGGGAATAATCCAGCAATCCTTGTAAAAAAACGTCCATTGATTTCTCCAGACCCACGCGCCTCATCAAGCCGCGAAACCCGACATCCACGTGTACCAGGTGGAGGCTGTTGTGAGCTCTGAGAAATTGAAGATCATTCACCCGGCGAATTTTCGCCCCGTCGGTATCGACAATCTGCTTGTCCAGCAGGGATTCCTTTAACAGGACTTCCCCCTCCTGAATAACAGGTTCACGGAAGTCATCCTTGCTGACAATGTCGGCGACGAGGTCGTTTTCACCTTCACCAAGCTTGTGCCATGTCAGGAGATAGGATTTTTCTCCGCCGTTCCATTTTACGAGGATATGCGTAACAATCGGATAGGGTTCCGTCTCAAGATTGGCGAGGAGATCCAGAACTTTTCCTATCGGCCGGCCTTCCCGATCAACGATTTTCTTCCCAAGTATCTGGCTTAAAAACAAAAAAACCTGTGGTTCGGAATTTGCTACCATAAAAAATACCTCCAGGCTTGTGCGTCTATAGCATTATCGAAAATATTAAAAAAGCTTTTTTTATCAAGATTGATATGATATAAAAAGGAGCAATTAAGAGATGATAATGACCGAACCGTAAAGAGGTTTAACACCCTTTTAATTTAATCCAGAGAGATTGAAAAAGGCTACATGATGATAAAGAGTCCTTTCTGTCGCTTGGTTCGCCTTCCCACCTTAATGGGAAGGCTTTTTTGTCATATTTCATAGTGTCAGAGGAAAACAAAAAATGGATCAGAAAAAGAAGATCGTCATGGATGCGGAGGGAATTGACCGGTCCCTTGCCAGAGTTGCGTACGAAATTCTGGAGAAAAATAAGGGTGTCGATGACCTGTGCCTTGTGGGAATCAGAACGGGCGGGGTTTACCTTGCGGACAGGTTGAAAGAAAAGATTTCGAGGATCGAGGGCATCGATGTCCCTATTGGAATTCTGGATATCACCTTATATCGGGATGATTTGCGAATGAGTAATAGAAAAACGCGGCTTGGCAAAACGGATATTCCTTTTTCCTTGGATAATAAAAAGGTCGTCCTCGTTGATGATGTCCTTTTCACGGGACGAACAATCAGAGCGGCCATGGACGCCCTGATCGACTTCGGAAGACCCAGACTTATCCAGCTTGCCGTCCTGATTGACAGGGGGCACCGGGAGCTTCCCATCAGGGCGGATTTTGTAGGCAAAAACCTCCCATCCTCATTATGGGAATCCGTTATTGTCAGTCTTACAGAAAAAAACGGGTCGGACGAAGTCCTCATTCAAGACAGCAACGATTAAGGAAAGTGTAACAAACCATTAACTTATCAGCATTTGTCAGAGGTCCGATCATGAAATTGACAAGAAAAGATATCCTTGGCATCAAAGATCTTGCTGTTGACGAAATCAATCTCATTCTCGAGACGGCAGAGTCCTTCATAGAAGTTTCCACAAGAGAAATCAAAAAAGTCCCGACTCTTAGAGGTAAAACCATCATTAATCTGTTTTTTGAAGCTTCTACGAGAACAAGGACATCCTTTGAGATTGCCGCGAAGAGATTGAGTGCAGACACCATTAACATCTCTGCCTCCACGAGCAGTGTGGTAAAGGGAGAAACCCTCGTCGATACAGCCAGGAACTTAGAGGCAATGAATCCGGACGTGATTGTGATCCGGCACAGCGCCGCGGGAGCGCCTCACATGCTGGCCGGAATGATCAAGCAGTCCATCATTAACGCGGGTGACGGAGCTCATGAACACCCTTCGCAGGCTCTACTGGATATGATGACCATCAAAGAAAAGAAGGGGAGGATCGCCGGTATCAAGGTTGCCATTGTGGGTGATATCGCTCACAGCCGGGTCGCCCGATCCAATATTTACGGCCTGACAAAAATGGGGGCAAAGGTGATCGTCGCCGGACCCGCCATGATGCTGCCAAGAAATATCGAACAGATGGGCGTCACCGTTTATCATCAACTTAAGGAAGCCATTAAAGACGTGGATATCATCATGATGCTAAGGATTCAGCTTGAAAGACAACAGCAGAGAATATTCCCGTCCCTCAGAGAATACTCGAACTATTTCTGCCTGAACAGGCAGAACATCACCCTCGCAAAAGAAGACGTTCTGGTCATGCATCCGGGGCCGATCAACAGAGGAATAGAAATTGCCCCGGACATTGCCGATGGGCCCTATTCGGTCATTCTTGACCAGGTGAAAAATGGCGTTGCTGTTAGAATGGCCCTGCTTTATCTGTTGACAGGAGGGAAATCATGAAACTATTATTGAAAGGGGGAAGGCTTGTCGATCCTTCTCGGAATCTCGATGAACAGATGGATCTCATCGTTGAAAACGGAAAGATCCTGGAGATGGGGAAAAACCTGCACCAACCCGGAAAGAAAGTAACGGATACCGTGAATATTCTTGACCTTAAGGGTCTGATCGTCGTCCCGGGGTTGATCGATATGCATACCCATCTGCGTGAACCCGGTTTTGAATACAAAGAGACGATCCAGACAGGAAGCGAAGCCGCAGCTTCCGGTGGTTTCACGTCCGTTGCCTGCATGCCCAACACCAA
>JAPLJQ010000237.1 GCA_026388495.1 Deltaproteobacteria bacterium
AGGGTTAAGAAGGATATATTAAAGGGGATACCCGTGTCCACGGGTTTCGGAGAAGGATATGCCCATTACCTCCGGGATGTCATAGGATTTTCGGATATATATTTCCGTGAAACCGATGACGTGGATCATGAACTGAGTCGGTTTGAGAATGCTCTCATACGCTCTGAAGCCCATATCCTGCGGATATTAAACGACACAACCTCAGGGCTGTCACCGGAAGACGACGCTATTTTTCATTCGTATCTGATGTATCTTCGGGACGAAGGGTTGAATGACCGGGTTGTAGCTCTTATCAGGCAGAAATACTCCGCCGAGTATGCATTGAAGGAGGTCATCCTGAATTATCTGAGAACGTTTTCTCAGATGGAGGATTCATATCTGCAGGAAAGGGGCTTTGACATTGAAAATGCGGGGAAACGCATATTGAGGAACCTTCTGGGCATCGATGATGATGATCCCCGGAACTTCACTAAAAACACAATCATCATTGGATCGAGTTTATCTCCCGCCGAGCTCTTTTCATTCAGGCAGGAAAACCTGAAGGGGATCATTCTGTCCAAAGGGGGGGAAACGTCCCATGTGGCAATCATCGCGAGGTCCTTTGGAATCCCCATGGTCATTATTACCAGAGGGGCGCTCCAGGACGTTCAGGAGGACGACTATCTGATTATTGATGGAACGTCGGGAATTATCTTTCACAATCCATCAGAGGTCATTGTCCGGGAATATCAGAGACTTGAGGATGAAAAGGCGAGGAAGGACGAGAGCCTTGACGGCATCAGGGATTTAAAGCCTCAAACCCTGGACGGGTTTGACGTGAGGCTCGGGGCAAACATCGGGCTTCTGTCTGACCTTGAGTTTGTGGAAAAGTACGGGGCGGATCATATCGGATTGTATAGAACGGAATTTCCTTTTCTGGTGAGAGAACGTTTTCCCTCTGAAAGAGAGCAGGTGGATCTGTACAGGCGGGTGCTTGAGGGAGCAAGGGGCAGGGAGGTCACGATCCGAACCCTCGATGTAGGCGGGGACAAATTCCTGTCCTACCTGGAGTATCCGAGAGAGGATAATCCTTATTTAGGCTGGAGATCGATCCGGGTATCTCTTGAAATGAGAGATATTTTCAGGGAACAGCTCAGGGCCATTCTAAGGACATCGGCTTTCGGAAGAGTAAGAATCCTGTTTCCCATGATTGTTTCCGTCGTGGAGATCAGGGAGACCCTCTCGATTATTAATGAAGAAAAGGCGAAATTGAAACAGAGGAATATCCCTTTTGATGAGACGATTAAAGTCGGCATTCTTGTTGAGGTGCCGGCAGCCATTATTATTCTTGAAAAGCTTATCCGGTGCGTCGATTTCATCAGTATCGGGACAAATGATCTGGTTCAGTACGTCCTGGCGGTGGATAGAAATAATCAGAAGGTCGCCTCCATATATAATCCCCTTCATCCCGCTGTGGTTTCGACTATCTGCGGGGCTATTGCAACCTGCAGGAAACACCACAAACCCGTTGTTATTTGCGGGGAAGCGGCAGCCAATCCGAAATGCGCCTATCTCTATCTGGGGATGGGAGTCGATCAACTGAGTATGAACCCTTCCTCTGTGCCGGCCATCAAGCAGCTGATCAGAAACACAAAGCAGACCGATGCAAAAGAGACCTTGGCGCGTGTTCTGGCGATGGATGATGCGGACGAGATCGAAGACTTTCTTGACGAGGTCTTATCTGACAGATTATTCAGCAACGAATAATTCTTGCCGGTCCTTGTAAAATGCAGGCCATCAATCCCCTTTGCCCGTTTCGTCTATGGCTTTGTCGGCCATCTTTTCGCAGGCGATGATTTCCGACAGGCGGATGGATATATTTGATGCGAGTCTGTGAAGCAGGGTCGTATCCATATCGGGTTGATAACGAAGGCTGCTAAAGTCTCCATGATTCAGGCTGCCGATAATTTCCTGGTGGAGGGCAATGGGCGCCACGGCCAGAGATCCGATAAAGAATTTCTTTTTTCTCGGTAATAGTTTGAAAAAAGGCTTCAGGTCTTCGTTGGCCAATACCGGTTTCGTGCCGTCTGCGACGAGGCTGAAGAACGATGTTTCATCTACGATATTGATTCGGTCTTTCAGGAGTTTTGACCTTGTCAGGGCCTGAATCACACCGGTCAGATACGGCCTGTTGATCATTGAAATCCAGACAAAGGGAATATCGAATTCCTCTTCGATCTTGATCAGAATTGTTTCAAAGAGTTCCGTCACATCGGAAAAAGAGGGGAGGGCTGTTTCGATTTTCATGAATTTTCGAGCAATCTCTTCATTCTTTTTCTTGATGTCATTCACGTCTTTCATAGCGGCCCCTTTACGATAGTTCAAATTCGGCAATGAGAACCGTGTGGTCGGATGGCTTGTCCGCCAGCCTTGGGTTTATGTCAATCTCACAATTCATTGATTTTTCCGCAAGTGATCCCGTGGCGAGGATATGATCAACCCGCCAGCCAAGTCCCCTTTTGACAGATCCCGGGACCCGGTAATCAAAAAAGGTGTAATGACCCGGTTCGCCGGGATGAAATTTCCTGAAGATGTCCTGAAATCCCCAGGATTTTACGTCATCGAAGGCCTCCCATACTTCAGGGGTGAAACAGACATGGCCCAGAAGTCTCTTGGGATCATGAACATCAATGGCCTCCGGAGCCACATTGAGATCGCCGCACCAGACGAGGGGCATAGCGGACAAGCAGGATTTTTCCAGATACTTCCTGAGACGTTTGAACCACCGGAGTTTGTATGCAAACTGTTGACTCTCTCGCTCACGTCCCTGGGGCACGTAGGTGTTCAATATGGAAATACCCGAAAAGGTCCCTCTGACGAGGCGATCTTTGTCGGACGGCTCGTCATCTTCAAACCCGAAAGAGACCGCTTCCGGGTTTTTCAGAGAAGCCGTGGCCACGCCGTTATATTGCTTCTCACCCCTGAAAACAACCTGATAGCCAGCGTCTTCAAATTCGTGGAGGGGGAACTTGTCATCCTGGACTTTGGTTTCCTGCATGCACAGAACATCCGGGCTGTTTTCGCGCAACCAGGGGATGATAATGTGGAGCCGTGAACGGATGGAGTTGACATTGTATGTGGCTATCTTAAAGGTTCGCATGGGCCAATCCTTCTTTTATAGAGCGTAAAATATCATGGCAAACATCGATGTTCAAGGGTTTTCGGCTCATGATTCTGTCGATAGCGCCTTCTTTAATTCCCCCATGAGAAGCTGTTTGCTGACACCATGATCGATAAAATCCCAGGGGAGGGTTTCGCCGGTGTTCTTCCGACGATAAACATAGAAATCAGGGTTCACATTGATTTCTTTGAAGGTTCTGGACCAGTTGCCTCCATTCTCATGAACTGACAGGAGAATTTTCCCTACTTTCCTGTCACCAAGGGATAACAGGGCCTGGATGTAATTCCATTTCGGGATGTCGTGAATAACTTTTATAGAGGGTTCCCTGGAAAGGACGCTCTTAATTTTCCTGATCCTCCGCCGGACCGTATTGGTGTCTTCCAAAGGATACCATTGAAAAGGCGTCACAGCTTTGGGAATAAACTGATTGATGCTGATGGTGATGCGCCTGAAGGGCGCCTTCCCCCCCGTTCGCTTCACGGCCTGATGTTTAATTTTTTTAACGAGACGGATGATGGCTTCAATATCGTCTTCAGTCTCCGTCGGCAGTCCTACCATAAAATAAAGCCTGATCCTGACAATGCCGTGTTCTATGAGGGATTCAACGGCGTTTAAGACATGTTCTTCTGTAATCCCTTTGTTGATAACGTTCCTCAGTCGCTGACTGCCCGCTTCCGGAGCGAGCGCTACCGTTTGTATCCCCGTTTCCTGAAGGAGAAGCGCCATTTTCCCGTCCAGGCGGTCAAGCCGGAGGGAGCCTAAAGAAACGTTACCGTTTTTTTTCATGATGTAATCATGAAGATTAAGCAGATCCGGATGGTCGGAGACGGCAGTCCCAAGCAACCCGATTTTCTTCCCCTTCCCGATTCCCTGGAGAAATGAGGGCTCGAGTGTTTCAAGATTCCTGAATCTGGCGGGCCGGAAGAGAAAACCCGCCGCACAGAACCGGCATCCTCTCCGGCACCCTCTGCTGACTTCCGTGAGAAAAAGGTCCTTAAATTCTGCATCAGGCGTCATGATGCACTGATCCGTTGTGAACGCGTTTATATCCCTGATCCATCGTTTTGTGATTTTTTCCGGTAATGAAGGGTCGACAGGCTTAATCTCCTCTATGAGATGGTCGGACCTGTAAGTGACGGCGTATAACCTCGGACAATATGTTCCTTCAATTTCTTTCTGGATATTAAAGAGCATCTCGTCTTTGCGGAGACCTTCTCGACAAGACTGTTCAAAGTTCTCAAGAAATTCCGGCAGG
>JAPLJQ010000601.1 GCA_026388495.1 Deltaproteobacteria bacterium
ACTCCCAATTCACCAGTCCAATCCGTAGCAGAGCATACAGTTGCGCTTATATTTTCACTCCTCAAGAATATCCCGCAATATAATTTCCAGGTCCGCAACAGTGATTTTACGCTTCGACCGGCATCCAATCTGTATGCAAAAAAAGTAGGGATTATCGGACTTGGACGAATCGGATCCAGAGTTGCCACAATTCTGGAATGCACCGGATGCAAAATTCAGTTTTTTGATCCATTCACCAAATCATATATTCCCTCCTCATGGAATCGGATGGACGCGCTGGAGGCACTGATGGCAGATTCCGACATCATAACAATTCACTCCACGGCTTCACCCTCGGGAAAACCGCTTATTGAAGAAAAATTATTATCTCATGCAAAAAAAGGTATAATCATTATTAATACCGCACGTGGATCATTAATTGATGAAAATGCACTCATTACCTCTCTTGAATCAGGGCAGGTAGCGGGTGCCGGTCTGGATGTTTTTTCTGTTGAACCCTACAAAGGGGATTTATTGAAATTTTCTCAGGTAATCGTCACACCTCATGTCGCTTCAAATACTATCGAAGCCCGGATGCAAATGGAAGATGAGGCTGTAAATAACCTGATTGAGGGATTGAAGGTGAGATCGTGAAAGCACTCGTAACAGGGGGCTCGGGGTTTTTAGGGCGTTATCTTGTAAGGGAACTCGTGAAATCCGGTATTGAAGCCGTTGTCTTTGACAAAGTCATCAACAAGGATATTTTTAATTCCAGCGAAAACAAGGGAAAAATCGAGTTCGTTGAAGGAGACGTTCTCGATTTCGAAGCTGTGTATGATGCAATGGACGGCTGCAATCTCGTGTTCCATACCGCTGCAATCGCGGATCTGGATGCAGCCCGGAAGACTCCGGTAAAAACAATGACTGTAAACGTCATCGGAACAACAAACTGTCTTGAATCAGCAAAAACGAGAAAGGTCGACAGGTTCCTTTTTGCAAGTACGGTATACACAGCTGGCAACTGGGGATCTTTTTACCGGGTTTCAAAACAGGCAGGCGAGTCACTCTGCAAAACATACAACGATGAATTCGGGATGAGTTATACCATACTGAGATACGGGAGCATATATGGTAGAGACGCGAATCACTGGAATTTCATCTACAGGGTATGCAAGGCTCTTCTCACTACCGGGGAGTTCACGTACATCAGTTCGAAAGAATCTGTCAGGGAATATATCCATATTTTTGATGTAGCACGTGAAACGGTCAGAATCGCCCAGGATCCTGAATTTTCCAACAAGGCAGTGTTGATAACAGGCCATCAAAGGATGAAAGTTGAGGAATTTTTCAATATGATAAAGGAAATTTTGGGAAAAGACTTCAAAATTCACTATACTCCTGCTGACCAGCGCCGACATTATGTCATTACTCCGTATTCGTTTAGGGCAGACATACCGGTTCGGGTGAACCTGTCAACATACGTAGATATCAGCGAGGGAATTCTCGATTGTATACGTGAAATTCAGAAAGAACTTAAACAGGATGAGAAATACTAATCATAATTACATTTATTCCGGGAACAATGGATCCTTCCCGAAATATATTAACCGAAGTGTCAATGACGGTTTCAAATTCCCCAGTTACATCGGCGTAAGAATCCCCGATCGCGTTGGGATAAGATTCCCCCGTTTGGTCGGAACCAAGTGCGTAAGTCCTATTTTTTTCATCTCTGATATGGAGTCTTTATCTTGCTAAAACCGTGTCGATTAAGCCAATATTTAGTATCATGGATACCCTCCATATCATCTACATCTAAACCGCCTTGCTGAATAATGGGAAAAATACGCTTGCCCATCCAAGGAAAAGGAGGCTGCCCGTTAGCGTAATCCATGCATCGCGGCCTGATAATCCATAATGAAGCATCGCAAAAATAGACATCTCCCATACATTTACGATCACAAGTGATTTTAAGACCAAGCTTCTTAGCATCTACCGCCGGAATAAGCGCACCGTCCTTACCTATCCTTTTTGCCCGGATCGGACTATATTGGTTTAGGAGGGCAACCGTGGCAACAGAATCAAGAAGCGGGTCTCTTATTAGCATCTCAATCCCATTATCAATGTTTTTTGTCAAAACTGTAGCGGCATTACAAAGAAGAATAACAATCATTTCCGGTGGCTTTCCTAGGTCTTCTGAAATATATTTAACGCCATGCTGCAAGACGTCCTCCAGCAAAGCTTTGTCTGTAGCCAATCTTTTTGGTCGCGCAATTATCCTGGCTTTATGCCTCAAAGAGATACTTGCGATCTTCTCCGAATCGGTAGAGACATAAATTCTTTCAATGTACCTTGAATGCAATGCGGCCTGTAGGGGATACCACATCAACGGCCTGCCGAAAATAGGGTAAATATTCTTATCCGGCACCCCTTTACTCCCCTTTCTACCGCTCAATAAAGCAACGATCATACTTATCCTCCTATAACAACGTTACAGTAAATAAGCCGGATAAGTCTGGCAAATTCAAGGATCTTCTGTTTCCTGTCCGCCTCGGAAATAATACCGATCTTCCCGGCTGGAGAATAATCGATCCCAAAGCGCGCGTATTTATCCTCGCCAAACCGGTGATAGGGCAATAAGTTAATTCC
>JAPLJQ010000173.1 GCA_026388495.1 Deltaproteobacteria bacterium
ACGGCGCCGATGCTGACACGGTCCTTATAAATGGACGGATCGTGATGCAGAATCGCAGACTTCTAACGATTAATGAAGGGGAAGCCATGCAAAGGGTCAATCAGATTGCCGTGCGCGTCCGAAAGAGCTTTGAGTCCTGAAGCACCGATGAAGAATTCAGAATACGACATTCTTATTACCGGAGGCCTCCTCCTCACCATGTCAGGCGACAGGGAGGACATTATGGAGAACCCGTTGATCGGTATCCGAAATGGAAGCATTGCCCTGATCGAGAAGCTGAAAGCCGATGCTGATCATTCATACAGTGCAAAAGAGATCCTGGACGCCTCGGGTTCTCTCATCATGCCCGGCCTGATCAATACGCACACCCATCTGCCCATGGTGTGCTTCCGGGGCATGGCGGACGATCTACCTCTGATGGATTGGCTTCAGAATCATATCTGGCCGGCAGAGGCAAAATATGTCAACCGGGATATGGTCTATGCCGGCTCCATGCTTGCCATGGCGGAGATGATTCTTTCAGGCACAACGACGTTCTGCGATGCCTACTTTTACGAAAGCAGTGTCGCCAGAGCAGCCGTGGCTTCCGGAATGCGCGGCATCGTCTCCCAGGGGTTTATAGATCTTCCCAACCCGAATGATCCCGGAAAAATTACAGAAGTTGCGGAGAGGTTTATCGACAGGTGGCTGGGGAAATACCCTCTCATTATTCCTGCCCTTGCCTGCCATGCACCGTACACCTGTTCTCCAGACACGCTCTCCTGCATCAAGAATGTGGCGCGCAAAGCGGACGTTCCCTATAATATCCATGTATCGGAGACGAGGGATGAGGTTTCCATCATGCGGGAGCGATATGGAAAATCGCCTGTCGCCCATCTCAGAGATATCAATGTTCTGGATCGTCGAACGATCGCCGTGCACTGCAACTGGCTTGAGGAAGATGAAATGGCTATCCTCCGGGATCATGACGTAAAAATATCCCACAATCCGGAAAGCAGTCTGAAACTTGCGGCCGGCATAGCACCGATTCCGACGCTTTTGAAAAAGGGCGTTACCGTCGGACTCGGAACCGATGGAACTGCGAGCAACAATGATCTCGATCTCTTCGGTGAGATGGATACAGCCGCAAAAATCCACAAGGTGGCTGATATGGACCCAACAGTCATGGATGCATGGACCGTTCTGAAGATGGCGACTATTGAAGGCGCCCGAGTGCTCGGCCTGGAAGACCGGATCGGTTCCATTGAGGTGGGGAAATGTGCAGATATGATTATTCTGGACATCAACAAACCCCACTGGGTTCCTTTATTCAGTATCTCCTCACAGCTTGTTTATGCCGCTTCCGGTGCGGATGTGACCACGAGTATTATCGGCGGCAAGGTGGTTATGCGCGACAGAAGACTATTAACGATGGACTTAACCACTGTTATTCAAGAGATTAAAAAAATCGCAGAGAACATTAGGAAATGTCGCGTGTCTTCATAATTCAAACATCACAAAATGTTTAACCTGTATGTCAGGAGGTTACCGGATGCGGAATGTAAAAAAATGGAATATGGCATGGGTGTCGTTATGGGCCGTCCTCTTTGTTTGTTCACCATGGAACACGTGGGCGGCGCCGAAGGAGGTAACTCTCTTTCCCGATTCCGCCCTGGTTGTCGAAGCGAAAAAAGTCAAGATTCAGGCGGAGGGGAAAGATCTTCGGAAAGCCGTCTTTGTCCTTCCTGCGCATGCTGATCCTGAAACACTTTCGACCCGATTGCCGGAAGGTTCAAAAATAAAAATAGAAGATCAGACATGGCGGCAGATTGTACATCAAAACGATGATAGAATAGCAGATATCGGCAAACAGCTTGAGAAAGTCAAAAATGACCGAAGGAACCTCCAGTCCGTAATACAATCCCTCAATACCCAGATTCAATTCTGGCAGCTTCAGACGAAGGCAAAGATGAAGACATTATCTGATGCCAACAATATGTCCGCGGCAATCGGGAAAAATATAAAAAAGACATACCATGACAAGCTGAACCAGGAACTTGAGTTGGAGAAACTCGATAAAAAGGTCAAAGAATTGCGGGAGGAACTGGATCGCACGGCGGGGCAGAAAGAAGCGGCATGGGAAGTGACCGTCCTTTTTTCCGGGCTTCAGGTTACTGAAACAGTATTGACTTACACCTATTCCATGTCAGGTTGCGGTTGGTTTCCCCTGTATCGCCTTGAAGCAAAACCCGGGGATAAAAAGATTTCATTTTCCTGGGAAGCAGAGATCTGGCAGAGTTCCGGCCAGGACTGGAAGCAGGTCATCACAAATCTGGCCACGTTGAAGCCCACGCAGTCGATTCTGCCTTCCGATTTTCCCCAGTGGGTCATCAAACCCCGTTTTACCGTTCCTTACCGGTCGGGGAAAAAAGCGGCAAGAGCAAAAGCCTCTGAGGATTATGCGGAAACTATGGGCGCAGCAAACGAAGTCCCCGCCCCTGCCCCGGCTGCTTCGCAGCAAATCAGGCAGAGCACTTATGCCGTCTGGCAGATGGGACGAAAAAACATTCCGGCAGGATCGAGACAGAGGGTTAAATTGCAGGAGGAGATATGGCCGGCAGAATTTTCCTATGTGATCAGACCAAGTTTAAGTCCCCGGGCGTTCGTCAGAGCATCGATCCGTCTTCCCGAAGCCAGGGAAGTGCCATCAGGCAGTGCAACATTCATGGTTGATGGAGCCCTTCTTGGAAAGCGAAACTTTTCTCTCGCCGGAAAGGAAGCCACTCTTTTTTTTGGCGTTGATCCCCTGGTCATAGCCGAAAGGACGCTGCTTTCGAAAAAATCGGGTGAAAAGGGGCTTCTGTCGGATAAGCAAACGTACACGTGGGAATGGCGTATCGACGTTACAAATTTCAAAGATGAGTCTGCCCGACTGATAATCGAAGAACCGAATCCCCAGCTACGGGATGAAAGGATTAAACTTACACTGAAACACACCCCGGAGCCTTCCGAAAAAATGCCGTTATCATTAATCTGGAATCTCGATATGACTGCAGGACAGAAGAAGACCATTTCTTCTTCCGTAAATCTTGAAGCTCCAGGAGATATGAATCTGGATCTGGGCTGGCAACGCTAAGTGAGACCGTCTCATAACGCCGGAAAATTGTCTCGCTTGTCATTCCGGCGAAAGCCGGAATCCAGTATTTTCAGCC
>JAPLJQ010000263.1 GCA_026388495.1 Deltaproteobacteria bacterium
ATCGAGTGCCTCACGGAGGCGAACATGCTGATCAAGACCCTCTATTTCAAGGATGTCAAGGAATTCGGCGGCGGGATTGTCCGTCCGGCGGTCATCGAGACGGACAGCCCCCTCTACAAGGGCTATAAGTCGGTCATGATCTTTGCCAAAATCAAAAAAAGAGCATTCAAAGATGAGGTCTTCACCCTCACCTTCATGCCGAATCTTGAATCCCTGCGATAGATGAAACGTTTATCGTTCATACTTGTTTTTGTACTTCTGACGGCCCTTGTAGTAGCGGCAAGTGCCGAGGAGCAGTACACCTTCGATCCCGCCGAAACCGAAAAGAAACCTTATCATATCGGCGGTTATGTGGAATTCAAGCCCATCCTCTTCGGGCCGGACCATGACGCCGCCTTTTACAAATTACGTTTTTACAATGCGGAACAGGGCAACACCCTGATGGAGTGGGACGGTAAGGTGCAACTGGAGGGAAGTTACGAAAAAGGCATCTTTCGGCTCTACGCCAAGACCAACACCGATCTGAAATCCACCTATGCGGGCGGCTCCGAGCAAAGCCTCTTCTATGAGGCTTACGGTTCGATGAAGCCGTCGTCATCCCTGAAGACCGATGTGGGCAAGAAAGCCATGAAATGGGGGAAGGGATACGCCTGGAGCCCCATGGCCTTCCTGGACCGGCCGAAAGACCCCGACGACCCGGAGCTGGCACAGGAGGGCTACATCGTGACATCGGCGGACTACATCAAGAGTTTCGAAGGGCCTCTGAAGACGATCTCTTTCACGCCCGTTCTGCTGCCCGCCTACAGCCATATCAATGACGAATCCTGGCAGACGGATAATCTGAATGTCGCCGGGCGGCTTTACCTGCTCCTTTATGACACGGACATCGATTTCGTTTTTCTGGCCCGGGGAAGCAAGACGGACCGCTTCGGCGTGGATTTTTCCCGGAACGTCACCACCAATTTTGAGATTCACGGCGAATTTGCCTACATCCGCGATAATCAGAAAAACGTCCTGGACGCCAACGGCAACAGCCGACAGATTAAAAACGACGTCCAAAGCTACCTCTTCGGCGTCCGCCACCTCACAGCTTTTGATCTGACGACCATTATCGAATACTACCACAATGGAACGGGATACAGCGCCGACGAGATGAAAAATTATTACGCCTATATCAACAGGGGCTACAATGCCTATCTCACCACGGGGAGCGCTGCCACCCTGGTCAATGGCCAAAAAATGGCGGAAACCGGCTTCGGCCGGTTCAGCCCTATGGAGGATTACCTGTACGTACGCCTCAGCCAGAAGGAGCCTTTCGACATCCTCTATGTTACGCCGGCCCTGACCTGGATGATGAACCTGAATGACGGGAGTTATTCCCTGACGCCGGAACTTCTATATACCGGCATTACCAACGTGGAACTGCGCCTCCGGACAGGGTTGATTGTCGGCGCGCGAAATATGGAATTCGGCGAGAAGCAGAACGACTACCGGATCGAATTGCGGGCGGGGTACTATTTCTAAACTATCGGCAAATCGTTCAATAAGGACAGGCGCGAAGGCTATATCGAATCATCGATGACCGCGTGAGGTCGGCATTGACATTCATCCGTTTAATGCATAACAAAAGAGACGGGATAAACCACACCCCCCTTCAGATCCTGCCTTTCTCGGCAGGGGAGATGCTACGGGCAGCGGCAGTAGGTTAGTATCGCCCATCGTGAATCGCTGGAAAGGATAACAAGTTGTTAATAATCACACAATATGGACCGGTTACCGTTTTTCACATGGGAAAACACGTTGCGGCCAATCGGAAATGGGTCCTTTATAAGACTCATGCATTTCAGTTGGACGATACCATGATCGATACCGGCACTGTTGCCGTTCAGAATGAATGGAAAACCAGGTTAAATGAAAATCGATGCGCGACCGTTATAAACACACATCATCATGAAGACCATATCGGTAACAACCGCCTCTTTCAGGAAAAATTCGGAGCCTCTATTTACGCGCATCCTGCTGCCCTGCCTTTTATTGAAGATCCCGAAAGAATCCTTATGCAATTTTATCGCAGAGTGGTGTGGGGCGTTCCGGCAATATCTCACGGTCAATCTATCGGCGACAAAATATCGACTTCTCGTCATACGTTGCAGGTTATCCATACACCGGGACATTCTGCCGATCATATCTGCCTTTACGAACCGGATAACGGTTGGTTATTTTCCGGTGACATCTTTTGCGGCAAACGGGTGGTGTACCTCCGGTCGGACGAGGATTTTTGGTTGACACTTAACTCATTGAGGAAATTAGCATCTCTTAATATTAAAACCATGTTCTGCGGGCTTAAGGGAGTCGTGGAGAACGGTGGAGAGGCGTTGAACCTTCATCAAAAGGGATTACGACCTCATAAAATCAGGCGTCATCTCCTCGGTTACGAAGATAAGATGTATTATTTATCGAATGGTCACTTTTCAAAACAGAACGTAATTAACAGCATCATCGGTAGGAAATGTTGTCCATTTTAAGACTAATTTTAATCTTTATAAAGTTGCGGGAATGACGACTTTTTGAAGTTTATCAGTTTTCCATCAGACTTACATAACGAATTGCCTGACGCGCCTGATCTTCCATATATAGTCCATTGTTTCAGGGTTGAAACCATTGATTAACCTGTTTTCTACTTCACACGGGCCAAGGTTATAAGCTGCTAAAGCCAGGTCTCTATCTTTGAATTTTTTAAGCAGCATCTTATAGTATTTTGTCCCCGCTTTAAGGTTGTTTATCGGATGTTCGATGTCGTTGAAACCCATATCCATCCCGGTCGTTCTTTTAACTCCCATCAGGCCTACGGCGCCACCACTGGATTCGGCTTCTTCATCTGTTAACGACTCAACGATAGTAATGGCCTTAATGTCTTTTGAACTTGTATAATACTTTTTTGATATTTGCTTGATTTCACTGCCATATTTTCTCTCTACAGTATTCACCAGTCTGCGAATCTGTTCGTCGCTTGCCCATAGAATTGATTTCCCTATGGCTTCCTCAACTGTCTTGCTATAGACCTTCTGGTATAAAGAGCTTTCTCCTCTTAATCTGTTTTCGTAGTTAGGCGCTATTAATAAAGTAATAGTGATAGCCACAAAAAATAAAATTAAAAGTTTTTGCATGATTTACCCTCCTGCAAGCAAGTCTTGACTGTCATCATTTTAAGCATGTATCAAAAGCATGCATGGTTTTTTACAAAAAAAAAGAGGCGCTCCGGTATATGGGAAACCATAGAGGAGCACCTCTTTTTAAAAATCGTTAACTTATATGATTTTCACGTTTTCTGCGGCCGGGCCTTTCTGGCCCTTTGTGATATCGAAACTGACACGCTGGCCCTCATTCAATGTCTTGAATCCACTGGCTTGAATAGCACTGAAATGAACAAACACATCGCCACCGTCATCTTTTTCGATGAACCCAAAGCCTTTGCCTTCATTGAACCATTTTACTTTACCTTCTGACATCGCTTATATCCTCCCTTCTCAAAATTCTCTTAAGTCGGATTTCCACTATGACAGAAAGAAAAAAGCCACTCATACTCTAAAAAAGCATGGTGGCAATCCTTTGCACTTCAAAATGTCTTAATCCAAACTTACTTAGTGGCGAACAATATATTGCAGCCTTTATCGAAAGTCAAGGATTATTCTTTAATTATTTCAATAATAATATTTTTTTGTCTTTCGAGTGACTTCAAATGAGCGATCGTTTTCTGTAATCCACACTTGACGTGCCCCGCGGGAGGGTGTTAGCATGAAGCCACTGTACAAGGTGGATATCAAAGGAGCCGTACGGGACGTTTTACGGGGAAAGACATGAGAAAACTCATTTTATTAGGAGCTTTACCGTTTATTATTTTCACCCTCTTTCCGATTTCTAATATCCATGCCGAGATATCCAATCTGGTCGTAATTCACGGCAGCCATTTGAACGGCTACGTCCTCCCCTGCCCAACCTGAGGCAATAAAGCACTGGGCGGTCTGGCCCGGCGTGCAGCCTTTGTGGAAGGTATCAGAAGCGAAGGAAAAACGCTTCTGGTTGTGGATTCAGGGCATCTGTTTAACGACACATCGACATCTTCACATTCCGAACGGGCCCCGGACAGAGCCAGGCTGATCACCCGCGCATACAAACGCATGGGAATTGCAGCCGTCAACGTGGGTGATTCAGACCTGAAGCTGGGGCTGTCTTTTCTGCGGCAGGAGGCATCCCTGGGATTTCCCCTGATCTCCGCAAATCTGATGGAACGATCAAGGGGTACGCCGATTTTCCCGCCCTATATCATCAAAAAAGCCGAGGGCGTCCGGGTGGCTTTCTTCGGCCTTCTCTCCCCGGACATGAGCCCGTCCGTCCGAGAGACAATGGGAAAAAGGGTTGTTATTAAAGATCCCGTCGAGACGGCTAAAGCTGTGATGGAAACGCTCCGGAAACAGGCGGACATCATCATCCTTCTGTCTGATCTGGGACTGGATAAAGAGCGTGAGATCCTCAGGCAGGTGACAGGCATTCATGTCGTCCTGGGCGGACGGGAAGGTCAATATACCCTGTCGCCTATATGGGAAGGGAAAACCCCGATTCTTCAGTCGTACAAAAAAGGGATGTATGCAGGGAAACTTCAATTCACCATTTCAGACGCCTCCTTTCATTTTGAAAAAGACGGACAGGCGGGCGCTAACCATATTCAATGGACGTTGATTCCCCTGGACAAATCCCTGCCGGAAGACAAAACGATTTCCGGGTGGATCAGGAAGGCTGGATTCGCGGACGATATTGAAAGACCGCCCCTTTATTGATGATCTCCTCCGGCTAAAATGTTCGCATTTTGCCTTGATCTGATGAGGCGAAATTGATACGTTCGGCAAAACCCGCATTAAGGCAGAAAAATGACACTGTCAACAATACTGACGGAATACAGACGCGCCATCACAACGATCCTGGGAATCACGGGAATGGGAATTATCCTGTTTTATGCGTTGTGCGACACGTCCTGTTCCTACCTGCAGGGAGATATTTTCGGGATCGATTTGAAATATATCGGCACCGGATATATGTTCGCCCTCATCACACTGACCGCCTTCCGGCAAATGGCATACGTCCGCGCCCTCCTTGCCCTGGGGATCGGCGTGGAAATTTACCTTATCGCCTATCAGCTTGTGCAAAAAACGTATTGTCCTTTCTGTCTGTCGTTCGCTGTGATCGTCATGCTTGCCTTTGCCCTCAACTATGAAAAACCCCTTGCCATCAAAAACGGCTGGTTTAAGCGGATACTCCACGGATTCGGGGACGTAGAGCTTCCCCCGTTTTCCGGGAAGCGCATTCCCCTCATGGCATTTGTATTTTTCGGTTATCTCTTTATCATGCTGACATTTTCCGGTTCCACAATGCCGGCCTACGGCGCCGAGAAATCACCCCTGCCTTCATACGGCGCCGGCCAGTATGAATTGATCGTTTCCACGGATTACTTCTGCCCGCCGTGCCGGTCTCTGGAAGCCGAGCTGGACCCCGCACTGGATGAATTTCTATCCCGGAAAGGCATCAGGGTCACCTTCGTTGATGTGCCGCTCCACAAGCAAACATATCTATACGCAAAATATTTTTTGTATGTGGCGAAGGCTGCCCGCAACTACAAAGACATCCTTCACGCAAGAAGGGTTCTGTTCTCCATTGCAGAAAATCAGGGCATAACGGATGAAGGAAATCTTGCAAAGGCCCTGAAGGCGCAGGGTATAGCGTTTGAGACATACGACCTCAAGCCGGTTTATCATGCCCTCAATGAGCTCATCAAAACCCACAAGATCAATTCAACGCCCACCTGTATCGTGAAGTATTCGAATTCAGACATCCGGAAGTATACAGGTACATTCCAGATAAAAAACGGCCTGGCCATGTTGAGGGCGTCGCTCCCGAGAGGCAAAAAAGCAAAATAGGGCAGGCGTGGGAAAAGACCTGCGAAAACTGTTTTCCGGGCGGCGGAAAATCTATTTTTCATTGATCACGGGATTTTTTATTTCTGGCAGGAAGGACAGAAGTAGGTTCCCCTGCCGCTCAAGCGCTCCCGCTGAATCATGCCGTGACATCTCCCGCAGGGATGACCGTCACGGGCATACACGTTCAGTTCATCCTGAAATTCTCCTTTGCGGCCAAACAGGTCGCGCCAGTCCGATATGGTCGTACCACGACAGGCAACGGCCCTTTTAAGGATCAGACTTACCGCCTCTGCAACGTCCTCCCACTCACGAAAAGATAAACTGCAAGCCTTTCTCCAGGGATTGACTGATGCTTCATAGAGAATCTCACAGGCATAAATATTTCCGATACCGGCGATCCATCTCTGATCCATG
>JAPLJQ010000225.1 GCA_026388495.1 Deltaproteobacteria bacterium
GGAGGCGTTGCGGGAATGGTATGTCGGCAAGGCCAACGAAAAGATCATCCCAAGGGTAAAGGGACATGCACGCAGACTTGGCGTCGATGTTGCCAGGGTCAAGATCGTGGACAATCGCTACCGCTGGGGTTCCTGCACCCTGAAGAACAATGTCAATTTCAACTGGCGGCTGATTAAAGCGCCGATGTTTGTCATCGACTATGTCATCATCCACGAACTCGCTCACCTCATCGAGTCCAACCACACACCCAGATTTTGGAACATCGTCCACGCACAAGCACCTACGATGGATAAGGCGAAAGCCTGGTTGAAGGAGCATGGTCAGTTACTGGAACAAGAGATATGAACGATCCCATTATCCCAAATTCTCGCTTCCAATAAAAATTCGATAATCTCTGTTTAAGCCTCGCCATCAACAGTGATAGATGAGGTCAGGCATTGGTCATCATGTGGGTAGAGTTAATCTTCGATTTTTATCGCCGTTGACCCTGTTTTATTACGATGGAAGCGGATTCCGAGAAAAGAATTGACAAAATATAGGCATGATAATAACATAGCGAGGTTTATAAAATCCCCGGAATATTTCTGTGTGACGAAGGGTTCCTGTGAAAAAGATTGTCAATAAAAAAAGAGCGTTAGAAATTATAAAAAACTTTTCCAGGTCAAAAGTCCTTGTCATCGGGGACATCATGGTTGACCATTTTATCTGGGGTAAGGTTTCGCGGATTTCTCCGGAGGCGCCTGTTCCCGTCGTTGATGTTCATTCGGATAATCTCATGCTGGGCGGGTCTACCAACGTGTTGAATAATGTCTATTCCCTGGGTGGCAAGGTGTGCGGGACGGGTGTCATCGGTGTTGACGATATGGGAGAGAGGTTATTGGAAGAGTTCCGGAAAAGGCAAATAGATACAGACGGGATTATCCGGGAGGCAGGCAGGCCAACGACGCTGAAAACAAGGGTTGTTGCCCACAGTCAGCAGGTTGTGAGATTCGACAGAGAAAGCAGAAAACCGATCGAATCAGACAGCATTGAAAGAATAATTGCCTATATCCGTGCGATACAGAATGGCCTGGGGGCGATCGTCATATCCGATTATAATAAAGGCGTTGTCACGAAAACCCTTTTAGACGGCATTCGTGACATCATTTCGGAGAGGAATATTGTTGTCTGCGTCGATCCGAAGCAAAGTGATTTCTCGGTCTACCAGGGATTTCATATCATTACACCCAATCATTATGAAGCCGGCCGGGCCATCGGTGTGGAAATCAGGAACCTGCATGATCTTATAAGTGCGGGGAAGACCCTGTTGGATCAATTTGACTTCAAGGCCCTTTTAATCACCCGTGGTGAAGCGGGGATGAGCCTCTTCGAGAAAGACGGCAAGACCACCCATACAACCTTTCCCGCAGAGGCCAAGGAAGTCTTCGATGTAACGGGAGCAGGCGATACGGTCATCGGCGTATTTGCCCTATGCGTGGCGTCCGGTGCAACCTTCAGAGAAGCTGCCGCGATAGCCAATCATGCAGCCGGGATCGTTGTCGGAAAAGTCGGCACGGCAACCATTACCCAGGATGAACTCAGGAGAGTCCTGTGAGCAAACCGACACCTGCTGAGTCAGTCAAACTGGCCGCCAGTATCTTCTACGCAGATCGTCGTCTTCTCAGGGAGATTCTCGATGGGTTGTCCGGCCAATATGGAGCCGCGGACTTCATCAGTTGCGAGATGCCTTTTAATTATACCGACTATTATTCAAAGGAAATGGGTCCATCCTTGAGCAGGCGTTTTGTTTTTTTTGAGGTGCTCATGAGACCGGAATCCCTGCCCGATGTAAAGCTTTATGCCAATCATATGGAAGAAACATTTTCGATGGTCGGTCAAAGACAGGTCAATATTGATCCCGGGTACATGTCCAAAGCCCATCTCATTCTTGCGACAGGTAAGGGTTATGCCCATCGTCCCTATCTCCGGGACGGCATTTACGCCGACCTGACCCTCGTCTACAGGGACAAGAGCTTTCATCCCCTTCCGTGGACGTATCCCGATTATGCAGAAAAAAAAGTGATAGATATTTTTAACAGGGTCAGGGCAAAATATGTCGAGCAGACGAAACATTAGGATCGTTTCGTAATGACGGGAGCATGAAATGATAAAAAGTATGACCGGTTATGGTAGACGTGAGGCTGTCGTCGGTGACAGAAAATATGTCGTGGAGATCAAGTCCCTGAATCATCGATTTCTTGAGATTTCTCTTCGCATGCCTTCCCTGTTGTCTCCTATTGAGACGGACATTAAAAAAAAGATAGGCGAGCAAGTTTCGCGGGGCAGGATAGAAACCATCATACGGATGGATTTAAACAACGGCCGCGACATTGAAGGAAAATATGAACTGAATCTTCCACTGATCCGAAATTATTATGAGATGCTTCTTAAATTGAAGCAGGAGCTTAACCTGAAGGATGACATTACGTTACATACCATGACTGAATTTAAGGATGCCTTTATCCAATCGGAACCGAGTCTGGATATCCCTGTCATTTTGATAGAGCTGGGAACGGTTCTCGACGAGGCGATGGTTGCATTGAAGGAGATGAGGAAAAAGGAGGGTGAGAACCTTTACCGTGATTTAACGTCGAGGGTCGATTCCATCGAACATTCTTTGGATTCAGTTGCACAAAGGGCGCCTCAAGTCGTCCTGGAATATCAGAGAAGAGTAACGGAAAGAATCAGGGAGCTTACCGGGGGGGGGATCGTTGACGAGATGAGATTGAACCAGGAAGTGGCGATCATGGCTGAAAAAAGCGACATGACGGAGGAAGTCGTCCGCTTGCGCAGTCATATGCATCAATTTAGCGAGTTGATAAGAAGTGATGAAGCGGTGGGAAGAAAGATTGATTTTTTAATACAGGAAATGGTCAGAGAGGTGAACACCATCGGTTCCAAAAGCGGTGACCTGGATATATCGCGGAGTATCGTCGAGATGAAAAGCGAACTGGCAAAATTGAGAGAACAGGTTCAAAACATTGAGTGAAGGCAGGGTTGGAGAGACGAAGGGATTGTTTATTGTTGTTTCCGCACCATCCGGTGCGGGCAAGACGACGATCCTTCGGAAAGTTCTGAAAATTTGTCCTAACGTGCTCTTTTCCGTTTCTTATACCACGAGGCCTCCACGTCCCGGAGAAGAGGACGGGAGGGAGTACTGCTTTGTGACAGAAGAGGCGTTCAGGGAACGAATCATACAGGGCGAATTTGCCGAATGGGAGGAATATTCAGGCTATCTTTACGGAACATCGGCAAAAACGATGAAGGCGTTTTTGGAAAAGGGTTTCGATCTGATGCTTGACATTGAGCCCCGGGGCGCCAAAGCTCTGAAGAAGAATTACCCCGGAGGCGTCTTCGTATTCATACTTCCACCCTCAATAAATGAATTGAGGAGGAGGTTGAATCAAAGGGGTTCTGATAATAAACAGGTGATAAACGAACGCATGAACAGGGTCTTGGACGAGATTCGCGAGGTCGTCTGGTATGATTATGTTATTTTTAATGACAGGCTTGAATCTGCCGTTGATCAGTTAAGATCCATTTACGTGGCGGAAAAGCACAAAAGAGAAAGATTGGCGGAAAAGATACAGGATTTTCTTGTGTAATGTGAGGGGGAGGTTTTAATAGAATATGGCAAGAATAACGGTTGAGGATTCTTTGAAGGAAGCAAAAAACAGGTTTGCACTGGTTATACTGACGGCCAAGAGGGCGCGACAACTTCTGAAAGGCTCGAAACCTTTGACAGATGTAAAAAACAATCGAGAAGTTGTAGCGGCCCTCAGAGAAATAGCAGATAGAAAGGTATTGTATGCGAATCCCGATTATCTGCTAAGTCTTAAGGATGATTTAAAGCCCATCCTGGATGATACGGAATTCATTGGGGATGAGGAATACATTGAATAAGAATCCGAAAGATATGCTTATCTTTGCCCTCGATACTGGGAGTCATATCAAGGAAGCCATATCGTGGGTTGATCGTCTCAAAGAGCATGTGGGATCATTTAAGATCGGGAAGGAGTCCTTTACTTTTCATGGACCTGGTATCGTTCGCAGAGTAAAGGCCAAAGGTTGTCGGGTATTTCTTGATCTGAAGTTTCATGATATCCCGAACACGGTTGCCGCTGCTGCGGTTGCTGCTGTGAAACTCGGTGTGGACATGTTTAATATACATGCCGTTGGCGGGAAAAAAATGATGGAAAGTGCCGTTGTTTCTACAAGATGGGCGGCACAACAGTCTGATCTGCCGATGCCGCTGGTTCTTGCTGTGACCGTTTTAACCAGCTTGAACGATGATGACCTGAAAATCCTGGGTTTTCATCGTTCGGCGAGCGACCTTGCCTTGGATCTCGCGAAAATCGCTCAGGATGCCGGCGTGGGGGGAGTTGTCGCCTCGGCTCACGATGCTGAGGGGATCCGGAAAGCCTGTGGACGGAATTTTGTGATCGTGACCCCGGGTATTCGAGGAAAGGAAATGGCCGGCGATGACCAGAAACGAACATGGACGGCAAGAGATGCCGTCGCAAGCGGCGCCGATTACGTTGTCATAGGCAGGCCCATAAGAACGGCAAATGATCCCGTTAATCGGGCCGAAGAGATTGTGCGGGAAATTGCGGAAGGCCTTGCAATAATAGAAAAAGACGGATAATATCGACCATCTGTATCTAAAAGGGAGTTCTTTTTATAAAACGCTTTTTGGGCGGTTCGCTGCGGCAGTGGCGTTCCCGATCCGGGAAACGGAAGATGGGAGATGTGCATCCCGTCAATACGGCGCCAATTGATGGCGACGATGGAGCAGTAACATGCGGGTGATCTATGGGATAAATCCCTTATTGGAGGTTTTGAAGGGTCCTAACCGGATCATCAAAAAACTCGTCATCGCCGAAGGAAGAGGAGGAGAGGGCGTACGGAAGATCCTTGATCTCGCCGGTAAGACGGGAATTCCCTTTGAATTTAAGGACAGGGATTATTTAAACAGACAGACAGGAGAAAGATCGCATCAGGGGGTGATGGGGTTCTGTGATGACTTTGCTTATGCCGGCATGGATGATGTTATTGCGAATCGTCACAGAGATTTTAGATATGATTTGATTCTCATTCTTGATGGCGTTACCGATCCACAGAACTTGGGTTCCCTGATCAGGACAGCCCATTGTTTCGGAGTAAACGGGGTGATTATTCCCAAGGATCGGTCCGCTTCCGTCACTGCGGCGGTGATGAAGGCATCTTCAGGGACGGCAGGTTATACCCCTGTGGCAATGGAGGTCAACCTCTCCAGTGCCATTGAATATCTGAAGAGCAAAGGGTTCTGGATATATGGTGCTGACGCGGGGAATGACCGGGGTGTTCATGCCCCGGATTACAGGGGGAACATTGCGGTTGTGATGGGCAGCGAAGGGAAGGGGCTCAGGCCGCTGATCAGGAAAAATTGTGATTTTCTTCTGTCCATTCCGATGAAGGGGAAAATAGATTCTTTGAATGTTTCCGTGGCTGCGGGAATAATACTCCACGAGATATTGAGGGTATGGGATGAATCTTAAAGGCTGCAAGATTGTTACCCGTATGGGGGGAGAAAGGGTCTGATTATGGCAGTATTTTTGTGGGAAGCAACTTCAAGGAAAGGCGAAGTCAAAAAGGGGGAACTGGAAGCCGCGGATGATAATGTGGTTAGAGTGCAGCTTCGTCGACAGGGATTCAAGGCCATTACGGTAAAGAAAAAACCTAAAGATCTGGCCGAATATTTTCCTTTTCTCAAAGGAAAGGTGAAGGAAAAGGAAATCGTTGTATTCGCCCGTATATTCTCCACGATGATCAATGCGGGTCTTCCTCTAATTCAATGTCTCGAATTGCTTGGCCAGCAGGAACAAAACAAGGCTTTTGCCAAAATCATTATATCCATCAAGGAAAATATCGAAGGCGGGTCAACCCTGTGTGACGCCCTGAGAAAATACCCTGATATTTTTGATGAACTCTTCGTCAATCTTGTGGCGGCGGGTGAAAGTGGTGGTATTCTGGATGTCATTCTTAATCGGCTATCCGCTTATATGGAAAAAGCGGCGAAATTAAAGAGCAAAGTTAAGGGCGCGATGACCTATCCCGCCAGTGTTCTCGTCATTTCCGTGGGCGTTGTGGCGCTTCTGCTTCTTAAAGTTATTCCCGTTTTCCAGAAGATGTTTGAAGGAATGGGTGGCGAGTTACCCGGGCCCACCCAGTTTCTCGTCAATGCAAGTGCATTTATGCAGAGTTATTTCATGTATATGATTGCTGGTGTCGTAGCCGTCGGATATGCCTTTAAAACATATTACAAGACGGCGAATGGTACTCTTGTGATCGATGGCCTGATTTTGAAGTCGCCCGTTTTTGGCCCCTTGCTAAAAAAGGTTGCGGTGTCGAAGTTCACGCGAACCCTTGCCACCATGATGACCAGTGGCGTTCCCATATTGGAAGGTCTTCTAATTGTCAGCAAAACGGCTGGAAACAAGGTTATTGAAAATGCCATTCAGAAAGTTAGACAGAGTATCAGCGAAGGAAAGACGATAGCCGAACCTCTGGCAGAGACCAATATTTTCCCTGCCATGGTGGTTCAGATGATCGCTGTCGGTGAAGCGACGGGTGCATTGGATGCCATGCTTGCGAAAATTGCTGATTTTTATGACGACGAGGTGGACGCTGCCGTAGACGCCATGACAGCGCTTCTGGAACCGTTTATGATGGTCTTCTTGGGCGGAGTTGTGGGTGGAATGATCATTGCCATGTATCTTCCCATATTCAAGATGGCGTCGGTGGTCGGTTGATGATGAAAAAATAAATGGTCGGGATGGCGCGATTTGAACGCGCGACTCCTGCGTCCCGAACGCAGTGCCCTACCGGACTGGGCCACATCCCGACAGACGCGCACGATATAAAATTTATTTGTAAATGTCCATCATTATTTTTGATGGGATAGAGATTTAAGCGGCTTTATGTTTTATTCCAAGGAGCAGATGAAGTGATCATATACGATCTCAGGTGCGAGAAAGGGCACAAGTTTGAGGGGTGGTTCAAAGACATCCACGCATTTGAAAAGCAGAAAACGGAGAAACTGATAACCTGTCCTGTATGCGGGGGGAGTGACATCGAAATGGTGCCTTCATCCCTTGCCATCATGGGAAAAGACATCAGGCCATCTGAAAGAGACAATACCAAGGACATGTCTCCGGAGAAGTCGTTGAAAAAAGTGCAGGAGTTCCTTGATAAAAACTTTGATGATGTGGGTGACAAATTTGCGGAGATTGCCCTGAAAATACATCACGGAGAAGAAGACAGGAGAAATATCAAAGGGACTACAACGGAACGTGAAGAGGAAAATCTCAGTGAAGAGGGAGTTCAGTTTTTTAAGATTCCACTGCCAAAATTTGATAGTTAGGGCCTAAAGCCGTTTACCCATCGGTCAAGCTAAGCCCCAGCTCTTGCCGGGTACCACAGACATCATGAAAAAAATGTACAATAGCATATCGGACATAATAGGGAACACTCCCATCGTTGAGATCCAACGACTGAATCCCAGCAAAAAAGTTAAAATATTTGCTAAATTGGAGAGTTTCAATCCGGGTGGGTCCATAAAAGACAGGATAGCCCTCTGCATGATCAATGAGGCAGAGAAGAGGGGTGAGCTAACCAGGGACAAAATTATTCTGGAGGCAACCAGCGGCAACACCGGTATTGGTCTGGCGATGATTGCGGCAGCAAAGGGTTACAGGCTTTGTCTCGCCATGTCCGAGTCTGCCAGTGAGGAGAGGAAAAAGATTCTGAAGGCCCTGGGAGCGGAATTGATTTTTACTCCTGCAGATTTAGGCACGGATGGCGCCATAGAGATGGTCTACAGTCTGATGCTTCAGCATCCAGAGAAGTATTTCGGAACAGACCAGTTTAATAATCCTGACAATGTAATGGCTCACTATGTTGGTACAGGAGAAGAAATCTGGCGACAAACGGAGGGTGCGGTTACCATGGTTGTGGTATCGCTCGGGACGACGGGTACAGCTATGGGTGTATCGAAACGGCTCAAGGAGTATAATCCCGATGTAAAAATGATCGGGGTTGAGCCTTACCTGCAACATAAGATCCAGGGATTGAAAAACATGAAGGAATCATACCGTCCCGGGATTTTTGACAAAAGCGAACTGGATGAGAAAGTCAATATCCTCGACGAAGACGCCTTTGAAATGGCCAGGCGGCTTGCCATGGAGGAAGGAATCCTCGCAGGGATGAGTTCAGGGGCTGCCATGCATGTGGCCGTTCAGAAAGCCAGGGAGATGGAAGATGGTCTTATTGTTGTCATTTTACCGGATGGAGGAGAGCGTTATCTGAGTACGGAACTATTCATGGATAAAGAACAATCAACCCTTCGTCTTTACAATACCCTGACCAGGGAAAAGGCATTCTTCAAGCCCCTCAATCCCGAGGAGCTATTCGTGCATTCATGCGGTCCGACGGTCCATGAAGTTCCCCATGTGGGAAGTTATCGTCGTTTTGTCGTTTCTGATATGATCAGGCGTTACCTTGAATTTAAGGGATACAGGGTAAAGCACGTCATGAATATCATTGATCTGGATGACAGGTCCATCAAGGAGGCTGAAAAAGCAAATACAGACCTGAAAACATACACGGAAAGATGTACCATCGAGTTTCTCAACGATATCGAAAAACTCAATATCAGGAGGGAAGATCATTATCCGAGGGCCAGTGAAAATGTTGACAGCATGCTTACCCTGGTTGAGAAACTGGTGGAAAAGGGTTATGCCTATGAGAAATTAAGGTCTGTATATTTTGACATTTCAAAAATAGACGATTACGGCTGTCTTTCTCACGTTGATCTCAGAAAGGTTAAGCCCGGCAAGACAATCGATCTTGATGATTATGAAAAAGACAGTCCCACGGATTTTACCCTTTTGAAAAGATCAACCTTAAATGAACTGAAAAGGGGTATTTATTTCAAAACCCGCTGGGGGAATGTAAGGCCAAGCTGGCATCTTGAATGCGCGACGATTTCTCTGAAGTATCTGGCGGAGACCTTTGATATTCATTTAAGTGGCGCCGATGTTGTATTCCCGCACTGTGAAAATGTCATGGCCATAGGACGTGCAGCAACGGGGAAGCGCATGGCCAATTACTGGCTCAATACAGAACTGGTCATGGTTGAAGGCAAGAAAATGTCCCGATCACTGGATAACGTCCATACCATGGATGATCTGGAAAGAAAGGGGTATAACGGAAAAGAGGTCAGGTTTTTTCTCCTCAGTACACATTATCGGAAACCCTTGAATTTTTCTTTCAGCGCCCTGGATTCCGCAAGAAATACGGTGAAAAAACTGAACAGATTTATTCAGGGGCTGATTCGCTTCACCCCCGGCGGGGGATATTTTGATACAGACCAGCTTATTTATGATGTCAAACATGGCTTTACGAATGCGATGGATGATGATTTCAACATATCCGGTGGACTGGCTTCAATGTTTGAGTTCATGGGGAAGATCAGTGTTCCTCTTGCTCATGGACAATTGAACGCAAAGGAGCGGGATCGGGTCCTCGATATCATGAAAAAAATGGATGCTGTGTTGGGCGTCATGAATTTTTCAGAAGAGGCCATTACTGATGAGGCGTTACAACTTCTGCGGGAGAGAGAATCTTTAAGGAAGCAGGGTCATTGGGACGCTTCCGATGAAATCAGGCGGCGTCTCCTTGAAATGGGCATTGAAGTTTCAGATACTTCCGAAGGACTGACCTGGAGATTGAAATAAGTTTTGCAACCCTCTCAAATAATCGATCAGAATGGGAGGAAATCGTGAATAAGGATATTAGAAAATCAGCCATTGCCGGATCGTGGTATCCCGGCAATCCGGGAACGCTTAGAGCGGATATTGATGAATTTTTCCAACACGTTCCTGAAAGTAAGATCAATGGTCAAATCGTGGGTCTTATTGCTCCCCACGCCGGTTATGCTTATTCCGGCCGGATTGCCGCCTATTCCTATAGTACCATCAGGGGAGATAACTTTGACGCCGTTATTGTCATAGGACCAAGTCACCGCGCGTATTTCCATGGTGTTTCTGTGTACGGTAAAGGAGGATATGAAACCCCCCTGGGCGTTGTTCCCGTCGATATATCATTAGCAAACAGGATCATGGCAACACATGACTCGATTTCCCATATTCCCGCTGCCCATTTACAAGAACACTCCGTTGAAATTCAGCTGCCCTTTCTTCAGGTA
>JAPLJQ010000316.1 GCA_026388495.1 Deltaproteobacteria bacterium
CAGGGCCATTGAATGCCTTGTCCCTTTTCAAGCCTTTCGCAGGTAATCCCCGCATAAGAGGGCGTCAATGCGTTTATTTCCTTCATGATGTTCGCGGGAGATCCGTAATTCATGGGATATCCGGCCAGCCGGCTCAGATCGCATATAATTTCCCAGTCAGGCTTGGCCGATCCGGGTGGCGGTATGGCCGGTCTTGAGAGTTGAACCCGCCTTTCCGTGTTGGTGTAGGTTCCTTCCTTCTCTGCAAATGAGGCGGCGGGGAGAACCACGTCGGCCCGCGATGCCGTTTCAGTAAGGAAGATATCCTGCACGACAAGGAAATCGAGGCTGGAGAGGGCATGTTCTATGTGCGACGTATCCGGATCGCTCATCATGGGATTTTCGCCCATGACATAAAGCGCTTTAAGCGTTCCGCTCCGGGCGGCGGCCATCATATCGGTGATGGTCAGACCGGCCTTGTCATCAAGGTTTGCGACACCCCATGCCTCCTCAAATTTCTTCTTTACAGCCGCATCGATTACCGGCTGATAGCCGCTGTACACGTTGGGCAGCGCACCCATATCACAGGCGCCCTGGACATTGTTCTGACCCCTCAGAGGGTTCACCCCTGTCGATGGTCTCCCGATATGGCCGGTGAGCATCGACAGGTTCGCACAGGATTTCACGTTGTCCGTGCCGGTCGTGTGCTGGGTAATGCCCATGGCGTAAACAAGCATGGCCTTGTCCGCCCTGGCATAAAGACGGGCCGCCGTTTCAATGTCCTGTGCAGCGACGCCGGAAATCTTTTCCACGACCCGCGGGGTGTAACGGCTGACAACGGCTTTAAGCTGATCGAAACCTTCGGTTCTCTTCTCGACAAAGTCTTTGTCATAGAGCCCTTCTTCGATGATGATGTTCATCATGCCGTTCAGCACGGCCACATCCGAACCGATATGCTGCCTCATGTGTAAATCAGCGAATCGGGCAAGGGGTATTTCCCTCGGGTCCAGAAGGATAATCTGGGCGCCCCTTTCCTTTGCGTTTATGATGCGCGATCCGATCAACGGATGCTGCGCTGTCGTGTTTGAGCCTGTAACAAAAAACAGATCGGCATCGTCAAACTCGTTGATGGAATTTGTCATCGCTCCCGATCCGAATGTGGCGGCCAGACCGACCACCGTTACACTGTGTCAGAGCCGGGCGCAATGATCGACGTTGTTGGTTCCAAACACGGCCCGGGCCATCTTCATGAAGAGGTAGTTCTCTTCATTGGTTACCTTTGCGGAAGAGAGAAAGGCCAACGAGCGGCTGCCGTGCCGGTTTTTTATGTCCATAAGTCTCTCCGAGACGATCTTCAATGCCTCGTCCCAGGAAGTCTTCGTGAGTTTGCCCTGTTTCCTGACCAGCGGCGTTGTGAGCCTTTCCGGCGAATGAATGAATTCGTAGGCGTTCCAGCCCTTGACGCATAACATTCCCTTGTTGACCGGGTTTGCCGGGCTGGGTTCTATCCCCACTACCCTGTCGCCCTCGGATACCAGGTAGAAGTTACAACCGCAGCCGCAGAAGGGGCATATTGTCCGGGTCTTCTTCATGGTTAGATTGCCTCCTTTATATTTTCAAGCTCTGTGTAGGGGAAAACGGGTCCATCGATACAACAATATCTGTCGCCCATGGCACAGTGTCCGCACTTCCCGACACCGCACTTCATCATTCTTTCAAGGGACATGAAGATGTGATTTCCGGAGAAGCCCAGGTTCAGGAGTTTCTGAAGAACAAAACGGTACATGATGGGGGGACCGCACATGACGGCATAAGTGTCTTCCGGGGAGAGGGCGGCACGGTCGAACAGACCTGTCACCACGCCTACATACTGTTTCCAGATGCCCTCGTCGTCCCTGTCCACACTGTAGAGATAATTGATGTCTTCCCTGTCGTAAAAGCCCAGCAATTCGTATTTGAAAAGCACGTTATCCGGGTTGTTTGTTCCATACATCAGGATGAGATCGTCAAATTCATCTCTCCTGTCGAGGACGTACAGGAGGAGGGAACGAAGCGGGGCAAGTCCGAGACCGCCGGCGATGAGCAGAAGTTTCTTGCCTTTCAGTGTTTCCACAGGAAATCCCCTGCCGTACGGCCCCCGGATGTGAAACGTGGAGCCTTTTTCCATTTCGAAAAGGGCGTCGGTCACTCTCCCCGTGCGTCTCACGCAAATCTCCAGGATATCGGGCCTCGTCGGCGGTGAAGATATGCTAATAGGCGCCTCTCCTTTGCCGAAGATGGAGACCTCAAGAAACTGTCCCGGTTGATGACCGAAGCTTTCCCACGTCGTTCCGTCCTCAAGCTTCAACTGGAACAGCCTGTGGTCTTTGATCTGGGGCAATGTCCGGATGATGGACACGGGTCGAAGCTCGTATATGTTACCGCAATGATCCCCCATGATGGTACCTCCTTGTCCTCGATGCTTGTTGTAATAGCGACCTTGGTAAGGCAATTTTAATACCAGAAGAATAAGTGTGTAATATGATTGGTGTAGTTGATAAAGTGGCAGGGCGTTTTTATGGATGACGGGGTAACTTGCCCAGACTTTGGGGAGATATTACCCCTCTAAAAGCCACTCCATCCAGCGGGAATGGCCGCTGCAATTTGCCAGGTGACGGTGAGTTTTAACGCCGTCCATGTATGAAATCAATTCAAGGCGCGGATACTTATCTAAGAAATCTATCGATATGCAGAAGACATCGCGCTTCGAACCACAGTCGGCAATCAGTTTCGCCAGACATGTGAGCGCCTCCGGTGGCATCTGATTGCTGACGAAAGTATGAAACAGGCAAAGGGCCGTATGCGGCGGTGTCATTGCCATAACGGCGGGAAGCAGTTCCAGGGCATCTCCCGCTCGCAGTTCGGCCGGATGACGCCTGGCAATCTCGATGGCGCGTTCCAGCATTTCGAAACGGGCGGCATGCTCCGGCCAGATGAATGCCCGCAGCCAGTTGGCTGACGAATCTTCCCGCACATCGATCGGATGAAGGTCCAGTCCCAGGCGGGAGGCTATCTGCGGAAACGTCTTCGGGAAAGGCGGGGTTTTCTCTCCCCGCAGGGCGCAGGTCAGGCGAACAGGCGATGCCCTGTCTCCGTAAAATCGGCCGTTGCCATAATCGTATGCGTAATGATCCCAGAGCAGGTTAATTCCGGCGCTCGCTCCGATCTCTACCAGAGCAAGCGGAAGCCCCCCCGCCTGCCGGGCCACAATCCCGAAAGCGGGCAGCAGGCAGGCGCTCCGGCGAACCTCGTTGGTCTGCACATGGTGTGTCGATACGATGCGCCTGATTTCAGATCGATGTTCAAGGCAGAAATTTCGGAAGACCGGATACGGATCGCCTTCGGAAACATCGGAAGATGGGGTGATATCGGGGAAATATGCCGTCAAAGGATGTTCCGTTCCATTCAGCAGCAGGAAATGCACTGCCGCAAAAAAGATCATGGGAACGGGGTTTGAGACGGCGTGCGCGGCAAGCTCGAGCAACTCCGGATCCTTGCTGATGCTTATGGACAGCCGCTCATACAGAGGGGAAGATCCGCGAAATTCATGGGCGGCGCTATGGACAAAACTCTCCGCGATTTCTTCTGATCCAATCATTTATCTCAGGGTGATGGCTTTCTCAGGACAGATTTCCTGGCAGCAGAAACAGGTGATACACACATCGGCATCCACCTGAGGAAGATGGTCGTCACTCATGGATAACGCCGATACAGGACATTGATCGACGCAGGCGCCGCAGCTTGTGCACAGCTCCGGATCGGCTTGCGGCCTCAAGATCATCCGGCTATGGATCGCCGTCTGTATGATCTCATTCTCAAGATTCGCTTCACCGCTTAACGGCGGAAGCTTGAAATCGGGCACTTGTTTCAACACCCCGATGACTTCAATCGTATGGAGATCGTAATCCCCCAAACCCGCCTCCTTCGCCTTTTGAAGGAATCGGAGCCGACCCGGTTCACATCCCATCATCACTGCTACGATAGCATCCAGGGCTACGGCGTTGTCAGAGGCCAGGATCAGGCCGATGTCTCTGAGGTCGGGAGAAGCCGGACCGTTCCCCTCCATGCCGACCACGGCGTCCATGATGAACAGGTCCGGTATCCGGAGGCGGAACACGTCAACCAGCAGTTCATGGAAACGCTCGGCGTTGCCTGCCTCCTTGTGGAGTTTGGCTTTCTGGGCGCCGGGTAAAAACCCGTAACTGTTTTTAATCGCCCCGGTAATGACGGTCAGTCCGTGGGTTTTGAATTTCGGCAGGCTGATGATAATGTCGGCATCCAGTACAACCCGTGAGACGCTCACTTTGGGCATGAACTCGGGATTGAAATCGACCTTCTGCGAATCGTTTCCGATATTCTGATAATAACCCCTGGCTGCATCCATCAGGCCTGTTTTTGTGAAGCTTTCCTCGTTTGCCCCATAGCTGAAAACGCCCGGATTGTCGCCCACGACGATGGCGGCCGGCTTCATGGTTTCCACTTTTTCCACCACGGCGCGAAGCACGGCAGGGTGCGTCACAACGCCTTCTTTTGCCTCCGAAGACCGCAGCACGTTGGGTTTTATCAATACTTTCTTCCCCAGCAATTCCAGGGGGAAGAGTTCGAATGCCCGGTCAACGGCCTGACGGACATTCTCATAATCAGCAGGATGAATCATTACTTTTGACATGGTTTATACCTCGCCTCAAATAATTTTTCTCTTTATGCCCATGCTCATTTTCCGGTCATGCCGGCGACGAGTCGAGGCAGCATCTGTGGATCACGGCCGGGGGCGTAATCCTCGTCAAAAGTCACCACGATGGCTGCTGCATATGAAACCATGCAGCTACGGTGTAAGGAATATTCTGATCCAGTAGAATGTGGAGGCCCGTTTCAGGCATTCGCCAACACCTTTTCTTCGTCAATGACTATCACGGCACACAGCAGGGCAGCATCAATCATTTCATCTACAACTAACTGATTGGAAGAATCATCGTTGCTGAGAACTACAGTTTGAAAAAGAGCAGCTTTATGTGCATCAGCTTGAGTGCTACAGGCAATTGTCATAGGCTTCAATACGGTTGTATTATTGATAATATGAAATATCATCGAGGCAGAGCAACTTTGATAACCATTTAAAGGTTAATTTTTCGACAGGCATAACCCATTTAGCTAACTCTGTTTCTCTTTGTCTCCAAGCATTGATAATTCCCTTGTTAAGTCTGAAAAATGCAGTTTTCAGATCAACATCATGAATTCCCTCGGCTCTGCTCCTTGCTCCATAGAGACCAAATAGATGCCTATCCACTTCGTTTAGCACTGGGAAAACCAGCCCAATTTGAACGGCCGCTCCGCTCGCCTCAACGAATGATTGATTGTTATACGATTCGAAAAGACTAAAAAAATTATATGCTAAACCACTTAAACACATCGTGGCTGTCCTCTTCTCAATAGGTTTTAGTTCGATTTGGTCTGATAATGCAATGGCAAACAACCATATTGCTATCGCATCATTTTTGCTGACCCCTTCGGCAACACCCCATTCATAAAAGAATGCCCTGGCCGGCCCCGAAATGCTGTGATCAAAGTCTCTAAAAATTCTTAGGCTTAAATCAGGCTGTTCAGTCTCACGAAGAAGGCGTGAAAGATGGGAAATCAAGCGACTGTCAGAAGGATCGATCTTAAGTAATGTTTGATCAAGCCTTATTGCAAGGGCTTTATTTTCCTTTTTTAAGAAATGATCAGATAAAAATTTCCACTGCGCAAAATACGGTAGAAAAAGGCCTTTATTGTGAATCCGATAGGCGGCTTCGGCAAGCTCGAGAAAGACTTCATCAAAATCAATGTAAAAGGTTTCTGAAAGTATCTCAACAGCTGCTTCGGCGATTGCGCGATGGCGAGTAAAAATACGATCACCACCTGTTGAGGCCGCTGCTTCATCACCAAGAGGGCCTGTAATCTTTTTCTTAACATCACTAAGTTTGCATGAAAGTGTTTCAGCCAAAATTTCTTTTGTGAGAATATGTAGCTGTTCAGAGTGCATCGCTGTTATATAGGCAAAAGCATCTAAAAGTGTTTCACTATCATTTATTTGCCTTTCTTTAAGCCGTAACAGCAGAGATTTTACATGTAACTTCAGCGTGTCACCCATTCGGACACGCAGCATTGCTCCCAGAAAAGCACCTTCATTTTTATCTCTCTCTTCTTCAGATCTGGCTGCCAGATATAAACGATTAACAGCTGTTGTGAAATCTAAATCGCTTAAGCCTCCTAATCCCTTTGGTCCAAACTTGGACCATGCTAGTATAATTAATCTTGCATCTTCCTTTGATATTCCTCTTAATCTTTTTTCTCTAAATGTTACATAGTCCTTC
>JAPLJQ010000353.1 GCA_026388495.1 Deltaproteobacteria bacterium
GTCACGGTAGTTGAATTTCATAACCGAAGTGGTGACGGAAATGCCCCGTTCCTTTTCGATGCTCATCCAATCGCTCAGTGCATGGCGGCCGGCCTTGCGCGCCCTGACTGCGCCAGCCTGCTGGATGGCCCCGCCGAAAAGCAATAATTTTTCCGTCAGGGTGGTTTTCCCGGCGTCGGGATGACTGATGATCCCGAAATTGCGGCGGCGGTCCACTTCTCTTCTATGGTGTTTATCCAATTTCAAAACCTCAAAAGCTTTTTTAAACATAAAAAACCGAGCTTATCGGGCCCGGTTTGCAGAATTGTTTTACTACAATGATTGACAGGCAAAAGTCAATGGTTATTCTTACACAAATGCCTCCCAGGAGTCTTTCGGAATAGATTGAACCTGTCCTATCAGAATTCCGGACATGTTTTCCTTTCCAAGAAGATAATCGTTCAGCGTGTTTTTTGAAACGACGACCTTTTTTTCTTTCTCGGATGCATGTAACAGATGTACGTGATTTTTTACCCATACAGCGAAACCGACATGAGTGACATCCAGTCCCTCAATATCGGTTGTGATGCCGATCAGATTCCCGTCTCCGATCCTGCCTTCCACCTGCTCAAACCCGGCTTTTAGAATAACATGACGGCTCTGCCCGGATAAACGCTTCTCCACGGCCAGCATTTCACGATAGGATGCATTGACTTTCAATGCGGGATAATTTTCGGAATGTCGCGTCATAAAATGGACCTCTTTCAAAAAGGGTTTTCCCCCGATTTTTCCGGTAATATCCTTCACCACATCCTTTTTCTCGTTGTCATGCACCCAGTCGGAAAAGTAATGGAGACGTGAGGAATATCCCTTCAGTAAACCCCTTCGGTACCGGATTCTTTTCATATGGGCAACGAAAGCCTCAAAGGTGCTTTCCCCCGCCTCGATCAACTGCGCCAGGACCACACAATTTTCAACAAAGGTAAAACAATCGAACTGTCTTAAGTTGATGACCAAGGCCTCTTTACCCTCCGCTTCAATGGTGTTTGCCACGTAGGGAGCCCCTGAGAAATATTTTCCAACCATAACCACCAGTTCATCGACGGATAGCCCCTCCCCTGCCCTCCATCGAGGTAACGAAAACAACTCCTCACAAATTCCACGATCCTCCGGTTGATAAATCACGGATATTCCCTTCAGTTTCAACACTTTCCCCCAGACATGGACGATTCTGTCATTCGGTTGCGGATTCACCCGCTCTGAAATATTCTGATTCGCCCCGTATAAATCCTTAAACACCGTTTTTAGATCTTCTTATATAGTGACGAAACCTTCCTGTCAATCATGCAACAGATACCCATTCTCCGCTTGACACATAAAAGTTTCACGCATATATTTTCTTGCCTTGGGAATCTCCGTCAAAGGTGGAAACTGAAATGAAAACACTTCTTCGATTTGTCTTTGCCTTATGTTTATTCATTTCTTTTCCATCGCTTACGTCTGCAGCCGACCTGGGTCCGAATTACAGTGAATCCGTACAGCTTGCCATCGACCACGCCGCAAGCCCTGCCGGTTGGACGGCGTCGTCGCTCTTTGTGATACCCGGTGGCGGCGGCACCGGGGGACTGACTTACGATGGCACAAATCTCATCGTCAGGACAGCGACGAAATCGGGAAATTTTACATCCCAATATGTTGGTAAGTTAGATTATACCATTTATGGCAACCCGCAAAAGGATGCGACATGGGTCACCACCGGCAACGATGCGACCCGGTTTCTTTTGGCCAACGGGGTGACGGGCGCAAATGTCACCAAACTCGTTGAGAGAGGTCTCGGGATGGACACGGCAGGAACCCATGACGTCATCATCGAGTTTACCGTTACACCGACAAATGACAATCTGATGCGTCCCACCCGCAATTCCGATATTTCACAATACCTTCCTGCTGCGTATGGAACGTCTTTGCCGTTTGCCAGGCCGGCCGGTATGAGCGACACCGCCTACGCCAATTTCAAAGCCTATTATGACTACTGGATGTCCCAAGCCTACAGTTCCGACCCAAAAAAGATGTTTCCCTGGTCGCAGCTTGGCTATACATTTTTCTGGGGAAACGGCTACACCCTCGCGAACATCAACGGTATGAGTGAATTCATTATTCTCGGAGGGACCTCCGTCGGCATATACGGCATCTATGCCACCCAATCCTATATCTACACACGCAATGACGGGACCAATTTCAGCACCGCCGATACGTCACATTTCGGCAACGGTTTTGCCAGTTTCAAGATTGACGGGTCATGCGACACCGTCTGGGCGGGGCATCGCTTCCAGAAAAACGTCCGCACTGCCACGGCGACGCCCAACGAGATCCGCATCGAAAGCGGCGGCACCGTTTCCGGCGGCCAGGGGCTCTTGATCTGGTCGCTCAACTACGACGTGGTCAACAACGGCACGATCAGCGGCGCAACGTCCAAGAAATTCGGCGTCAACGGAACGGAGAACATCGCTGTTCTCTTCAAAGGGGATACAAGCACAAGCTATGGCACACCGATTGCGGCCGGTTCCAATCGCCTCACCAACTCCGGAACCATCTCAAGCCCCGGAACCGCTATCAAGGCGGAGGCGGGGGATACACTCATCACCAACAACGCCGGCGGCGTCATCTCCGGGGGAACCTACGCCATTCAAACCGGGACAGGCGATGACACCGTCACCGTCAACGGCGGCGAGATCACCGGAAGTATCGATCTGGGAACGGGGGCGGACACGCTCAACGTGACGGGCGCCGGCAGCGCCAAGTTTACCTTTACCCTGAACAGGGACACATCCTCCACCGCCCAGGTCGCCAACGCTGAGACGGTGACGATCGCGGACAACACGACGATAGGCGTCCGTGTAGGTGGGACGAAGAATATCCGGAGCAATGACCGGTTCCTCATCGTGGATGCGACAACGCTCACCGTCAACGAGGCGAACCTCACGATACAGAACGACAACGCCGTTCCCATGGTGACCTTTGCAGCCCAGAAGCGTGGAAACCAACTGTCGCTTGTCGCTTCACGCGACGGCACTTACTACGGGAGAAAGATCGGCAACGCGTCGCTCGGTTCCCTGCTTGACGGCCTTGCCGAGACCGCGACGGGGGATATGGCCACGGTGCTGGGGTCCCTGGACAGTTCCGGCAGCGCCGGCAACGCCCGGAAATTGGAACCCACCGTCACCGGGGGAACGGTTCAGGCGAGTTATGGAACGATTGGCCAATTCACAAATACCGTCATCAGTCGAATCGATCAGGTTTGGTCGGGTAGTGGTGTCGCAGGAACCGGCCCGACCGGCATCTCCACCGGCGATGAGCCTCTAAAATGGGGTGTATGGAGTCAGGCGTTCGGCGCCTATCTGAACCAGAGCGCTCGGGGATCAAGCAGCGGTTACACGGCGAACATCTGGGGCGGCTCCCTCGGTTTCGACAGGCTTCTTTTTGATCATTTCATGTTTGGGCTGAGCGGCGGGTACGCCCGGAACTTCATCCGGACGAACGATGCGGACACGAAAACCGACGCCGACAGCTACCAGGGAAGCCTTTATGGGAGTCTTGCCAGGGACGCCTATTACATCGACGGCGTTTTATCATATGCGTATAACCGGTATGACGCTCAGAGACATATCGCCTTCGGGACGACGGATCGCGTTGCGAAAAGCAATTATGAGGGGCAGCAATATTCCGGCTACGTTGAAGGCGGATATACCCTTAAGAAGCGAGGTTTGAACATCACACCCCTCGTCTCGCTTCAATACATGCGCCTGCACCTCAATGACTATTCCGAATCAGGCGCCGGTTCCCTGAACCTCACGGTGGACGCTCAGGAATACAATACGTTTCAGTCCGGTCTGGGCGCAAAATTGACATACCCCATATTGCGTAAAGATTCACAGATCATTCCCGAGGTGCACGTAAAATGGCTGTATGATTTTATCGGGGATCAGCAGCAGGCGACATCGACATTTACCGGAAGCGGCGCATCGTTTTTCACAAAGGGTTTCGACCCGCCAAAGTCGAGCTATAACGCAGGCGCAAAGCTTACGTTCATGACGAAATATGATGTGACGCTTTCGCTGAACTATGACTTTGAAGCGAAAGATGATTTTCACAGCCACACCGGTTACGTCAATGTGCGGTACGTTTTCTAAGTTCAGATTCCTGCTGATATTTATGCTTCTGCTTTCGGCGGCGGGGGCTGGGTGCTCATCCATGTCTCCGCTGATGAACCGAAATGCAGCCGCCGACCGGGCCGCCCGGGCCGGCGGATTCGAAAAGTCATTCATCAAAACGAAATCCTTCACGCTCACGACATATTACCGATGCGCCAAACCTGGCGATCCCCTGAATCTCTATATCGAAGGTGACGGATCGGCGTGGCTGTCCCGCACAAGGCTTTCGGACGATCCCACCCCCAGAAGGCCGCTCGTCCTGGAACTGGCCGGTATGGACCCGGCCGCGAACGTGGCCTATCTGTCGAGGCCGGGGCAATATACCGCCACAGATTCCTCCCTGTGCGATCCTTCTTACTGGTCGGATAAGCGTTTTTCGAGCGAGGTCGTCGATGCCCTGAATGACGCCATAGAAGCATTGCGCACAAGAACCAGCGCAATCAGGATCAATCTGATCGGATATTCAGGAGGGGCGGCGCTCGCCGCTTTGATTGCGGCCAAGCGAAACGATGTGGTTAGTTTAAGGACTGTTGCCGGGAATCTCGATCCTGAGGCGGTCAACCGTTATCATAATGTCAGCCCGCTCAATGGGTCTCTGAATCCGATGGATGCGGCGGTAAAGCTGAAAGGCCTGCCACAGCGTCATTTCGTCGGCTCAAAAGACGCCGTGATTCCCCCTTTTGTCGCGCAATCTTTTATGAAGCGAGCCGGCGATCAAGACGGCGGCAAGATAACCATCGTTGAAGGCGCCTCCCATGCCAATGGCTGGCGCGAGAGATGGAAATCGCTTCTCGCCATTCCATTTTAACGCTAATATAATCGACGGAATTCCAACCTTTCAGTAGAGGGTTTCCTTGCCGACCTGCTTCAGCCAGGATGTGTCTTTAAACCACTGGGACTTCATTGCATCGATCTGGCCGCTACCCTGCATCAAGCCCAGAAAATTCGCCGTCCAGTTGACAAAAAGAGGATCATTCCCCGGAAGAGCAATACCGAGGGGTTCATACGTTAATGGTGTGGATATGCAGGACAGCCCCTTGTCAGCATTGAGGAGCAGTTCGATCAGACATTCCGGATAATCGGACACGAACGCATGAGCCATATCCTGGACAACAAGTCCGACGCCTTCTTTATAGTCTATCGTCTGGATGAGTTTTGCCCTCGGCATGAAGCTCTTTGCGAATGCCTGGCTTGTTGAATCCTTGAGGGCTGCGATAATGGTCTTGGGACTATTAATCTGAGATATATCCTTGACAGATTCAAGCGTTTTACTCTTTGTCAGGAAGGCTTTTCCCGATATGAAGTAAGGTCCGACGAAAGCAAATTTTTTGTTTCGCTCCATCGTAATGGTCATGCTTGAAATGACCATATCCACTTTTCCAGCCTCCAATGCCGGTAAAAGCTCGGAAAAAGGCATCGTAACAAATTTGACTTTCACGTTCATGGCTGATGCCATCTTGCTTGCGATATCGGCGTCCAGGCCGATGATCTTCCCCTCTTTATCTTTCATGGTGAAGGGCGGCTGATTACCCGATGTACCGACAGTAAGTTCACCCTTCTGAGCGATCCGCTGGAGTGACGAGGACGTTGAACCATAGGGCACGGTGGCACACGCCGATACCATCACTAAGACGAAAAGCAGCACGACGGGCATTGATAGCTTTTTCATGTTGAAAACTCCTTTCGAAAAATGATTTCTTAACCGGTAAAAATACAATCACGTGTATATTTTATCGGTAATTTTAATATAGATACAGGCCTTTGTCAATTTGATTTGACTTCTCGTCCCGACTTCTTTATTCAGTTTGTTAAATCTTTTGCGTCTTTCAATAGTAAGTCCATAAAATAGAGCGAATTGCAAAAGTCACAAAAACCATCAATTGTCATTTCGACCAAAGGGAGAAATCTTTTATTATCAACACATTCAAGATTCCTCACTTCGTTCGGAATGACAAATGGCGGACTTTTGCAATTACCTCAATACTCAATATATTACAGGAAGTGATCGATTTATGCAGGCACGGCAGGGAAAAGATGTCCTGAAGCTTTCGATACCGGGCAAATTGTCCTATTTCCCGATTGCCCGGATTTTTGTTCAGGAAACAGCGATAATGTTCGGATTCGAGGGGAATGACCTTTACAAAATCGTCCTCGCAATGGAAGAAGCGGTAACCAATGTGATGAAGCATGCCTTCGAAGATGATGAGATGGATACCATCGATATCCTCTGCGAGCGGGTCCCCCTGGGAATGAAGATCATCATCCGTGAAAAGGGCATCCCTTTTGATCCCGGACAACTGCCGGAATACACACCCGCCGGCGACCTGGAGAGCCTCTCCTCGTCCGGCATGGGAATTTTCCTCATGCGTGAGTCCATGGATGAAGTGTCCTTTCACAATCTCGGCATGGAGGGCAAGGAGACCCATCTCGTCAAGTATCTGCCCGCGAAGAACATTGAAGAATATTTAACCGGGGAGGAGATGGAGCAGGAAAAAGAGATACCCGCCGGGCCGATCAAGGAAAAGATTGATTATGACGTCCGGCGCATGACGCCTTCGGAGGCAATCGAAATTTCCAGATGCGCCTACAAGTCGCACGGATACACTTTTTTTGACGATCACATCTACTATCCCGATCGCCTTATTGAGCTTAACAAAAGCGAGCAGATGATCTCCGCGGTGGCCATAACCCGGGAAAATGTCTTCATGGGGCACGCCGCCCTCGTGTATCCCTCTCTCAAGGAGCGCATCGCAGAGTTGACCTTTATTTTTGTCAATCGCGAATACCGTTGGCAGGGCTGTATGGTAAAGCTGTCTGACTTCCTCTTCTGCTGTCCGAAAATATACCCGCTGGACGGCATTTACGTCTATTCCGTCACCAACCATGAATTTACA
>JAPLJQ010000511.1 GCA_026388495.1 Deltaproteobacteria bacterium
AAGTGGGTATTGTCGATACATATTCAGGGGGAGCTGCCATTTTCGGCATAGACATGCGTGATGGCTTCAGGATGGGGATCAATGCGATCAATGCGAAAGGGGGCGTCCTCGGCAGGAAGATTGAATTCGTCACAAGGGACGAGAAGTTCCAGCCTAATCTGGCCCTGTCCATGGCAAAAGAACTGGTCATGAATGAGAAAGTGGATATCCTCATGGGCACGATCAGCAGCGCCTCGGCCCTTGCCGTATCAGACTTCGCAAAGAAGGAGAAGATACCCTTCTTCTGTACCTATGCCAAGAGCGAAAAGATAACCGGCGAGAAAGGCCACCGGTATATCTTCGGCATGGGCGAGAATACCTCTATGGCGGGCAGGGCTGCAGCAGCAGCGCTCGCAAAAATGCCTTATACAAAGTACTGGCTCGCCGGCGATGATTACGAATACGGCCATGCGATCTGTGAATCAACCTGGAACCATCTGAAAGCTCTGAACCCCAAGGTACAACTACTTGGACAGACCTGGTGGAAGGTGGGAGAGACAGACTTCGTTCCCTACATCACCCATATTGTATCTGCCAAGCCCGAGGTGCTTATTATGGGCTCTGCAGGCTCAGGCGTAATAAGCTTCCAGAAAGCAGCAAAAGCTTCGGGCTTCAGCGAGAAGGTGCTCATATACCAGCACACTGCTATCGAATTAGCCGTCCTCTCTTCCCTGGGCCTCGAAGGACCGGAAGGGGTAGCAGGAACGGCAAGCTATATGTTCTACTACCCGCAGACGCCTGAAAACAAGGCGTTCGTAGCGGAATTCCAGAAACGGTACAGTAGGCTCCCCACTATGCCCGCCTTCTATGGATATACAACAGCGCAGTTTATTGCCAGGGCATATCAGAAGGCAGGGAAGTTCGATAAAGAAAAATTTATTGATGCCCTGGAGGGCATGGTACTGGAGACGAGTGCCGTAGGAAGGCTTGAGCTGCGAGCCTGCGATCACCAGCTTCTTCTGCCCACATTCTACGGCATGACCAAGAAGGTACCCGAGTACAAGGATTTTCTCATCGGTACAAATATCGTTACGGTATCGCCTAAAGACGGTATGCCCTCCTGTGAGGAGATTCAGCGGGCACGAGCAAAGGCAAAGTAAGGGAGAGGGGGCCAATACCCGCACCCCGGGCTTTGTGGGGTAGCCCCCGTTTTAACCGGACACGCTTATAACCAAAAATAAGTTGTAATAGGCATAGAGTTATTACTACAAGCCAAGAAATGGGACGTAAAGATTCGCAGGAGTTTAAATGCTCTATAAGCTTGACTGGCAAGGCTTTATGGGGTTTTTCTATATTTGCCGCAAATGTTGCGGCAAATATAGAAACCTGCATCGCTGTAATCGTGCCGGTAGTCCAGCTCCAATGTCAAGAATAAAGATTTGAACCCAGGTGCTCTCCTGAATTTTAACAATCATTTTGACAGATTCATTTTTATTGGTATAATATACCAATGGCCACCGAATTAGTCCATCACACCAAAGTTACTGATGAAAAAGGAAATACTCTTGAGATTAAAATATGGAAGATTTCAAAGCCTACGAAGGACAAACCCCATGGGTATCGATATTCTCTTGTATATATTGTGGATGGTAAAAGGGTGGTGGGGTATGATAACGGCGAAAGAAAAGGAGATCACAGACACATGGGAAATGAGCAGGAAGATTACGAATTCACCAGTATTGATAAACTCTTCAACGATTTCTATGAAGATGTCAGGAGGTTTCTGAAATGAAAGCAAAGAAAGTAATCGTCGGAATTAAAGGGGTCAAAGAAGCTCTTGATGAAGCAAAAGATGTTTTGAAGAAAGTGGCAAAGAACGAAAAGGTAAAAAAAGAAGTCGGTGTCTATTTTTCAAGTTTTGAGGCATTCAGAAAGGCATTGACACCAAAGAGACTTGAGCTTCTCCACACTATAAAAACAGACAATCCAAAATCTATCAACGAGCTTGCACGTATTACAAAAAGAGATATCAAGAACGTCGCTGACGACATCAAATACCTGGAACAGATAGGGTTTATAGAGAAACGGGTCGGAGAGAAAGAAATAAAACCGTCAATAAGTTACGACATGATTGCACTGGAAATAGCAATTTAAGTCCAGCCATACTTCAGGCCTCTACCGAGGAAAAACAAGGCAGGATAAGGCTTGATGGGGAGTTTTTATTTTGCTGTAACAGTTACATCAAAATAAAGAAAGGTCTCGCACCTGAATGAAAAATTCCTCCGCCGATAAAATTTTCCTTGCATTTTTATGAAGTTTGGAGGTAACGTTTCAATTTGCCGAAGGCAAGAAATTGAAGAAAAAAAGGGGCGGCATCACGGGGATCAATAAACAAAATTGGTTTTATTTTGGCAGGGGAAGGATATTTATATAGTTGTAGACTTTCCGTGTCAATATTCAAATGTCTAGGGCTGACCCTGATGCTCTTTTCTCAATGAGTGAAACAAGCGTGATAGATCAGCTAGATAAACTCCTCCAGAGTCGTTATCATGGGGCAACAAACATAACTGGAATCCGGTACCAGCTGCTTTATTCCTTGTTTCGATCTTTTGATCTGTATCGGGATAACCCCC
>JAPLJQ010000104.1 GCA_026388495.1 Deltaproteobacteria bacterium
TCCATCTTGAGCACTCCTTTCCTCCTCCACAAATGGTTGGTAAATACCCAACCACTTTAGCAGGAAGATAAAGGCTCCGGGTGGTCAATGTTCGGTTATCACTACCCCGTTCTTCTGGTCAATTTTCGATTATCACACCGAACATTCCGTTTAATTATATAAAAAAGGGGATTTAATATATGGAAGAATATAAATGCGAACATTGTAAAGGGATAGTTCAAATAACTATATTAAAAGATACCGAAAAGGCGACAGATCCAATTATAGAATTCTGTCCCTTCTGCGGGGTGTCAAAATATTATCCGAAAGAATAGAAGTGTGAATTGGTTAAAGTTAGACTTCTTCTAAATACAAAAGGCTGCCTTTTACATAATACTCTACAAAAATGATATCAATTACCTTTTCAAAATCGTTTGTTTGTGTTTTCAATGAAATTCAAATTTTATCTTCTTATTAGTATTATTTGCGTATTATCCAAGAAAAAAACATTATCCGAGCGTCTTGAGCATAATATCGGATAGGATAAATAATGATTTAAATAAATGAGCTTGATTATTTGAAAACCGATCAGGAATGACGAAAAGAAACAAACAATCACTTTTTTGCGGGATTATCTGTCTTGCCTTACCATAAAAAATATCCAGCTCCTCTTCGGAGAGCATGGCATCAATCTTGATCTTGATAAGGATGTCTCCTGTTTCAACAGCTTGACCCGTCTTTCACAGAAGTGACTTCCCCCGCTACCACTTTCATGAAGAATCAAGACCAGTTGAATGCATTCAACTGGCTTATCTATTTGATATTATTAACTATCTAACGACACTGCCGGTCATTTTCATGCCATATTTTTGCTCAGTTGCGACGTCGTGTCCAGCTTATAAAGCAATGCACTAATCAAAGAAACAGTCCCGCGACACCCTCCCCTTCTGGTCAAATGTGATTCCTTCCAGTTTTAGAAGGGTTTTTTTCAGTTTCAAACCGCCTCCGAACCCTCCAAGTTCTCCCGCCGTGCGGACAACACGGTGGCAGGGAACGACGAGAGGAAAAGGATTTCTTGCCAGGGCGGTTCCCACCGCCCTGGCGCCTTTCGAAATTCCGATGGCTTCCGCCAGATGGCCGTATGACATGACCCGCCCCCTCGGAATCCGCCGGGTCTGCATGTAAACATCCCGCTGAAATGCTGAGCAGATGCTCATATCCATTTCTTTCAGAGAAAATTCAACGGCGCCTCCCCTCAGAAATTCCTGAATCTTCAGACAGAGAAGAGCCATGTCGTCACGCGACTGCCCGTCATGACGGGAAAGTGTTCGTTCAGAAGGGCTGCTTCCTTCCTGAACGCTTCCGGGCAGTAAAACCCGGAGAACTCGTCGCCCATTCCCCTCCTGGGTCCAGACAACTCCGATTTTCCCTATGGGTGTCGCTACGGATATACAGGATGTGTTTTTCATGTCATGAAAGTTCTGAATAGACGATTTTCAGTGCTCATTATGTCAAATGCTCTATCAGTATTTTAACGCCGATTCCAATCAGGATGACGCCTCCTATCATTTCCACCTTTCTGCCCATCAATCCTCCCAGTTTCTCCCCGAAAACCATCCCGATCATGGTCATGATGAACGCAACAACGCCGATGATGATACTGGGATAGAGGATCGGTATCTTCAGAAACGCGAAACTCAGGCCCACGGCAAGGGCGTCAATGCTTGTGGCCACAGAAAGCATCACAAGGGATAATCCTTTTGTCGGGTCCTCCCTGTGAATATTTTCTTGCTCGCGGAAGGATTCCACGATCATTTTGCCGCCCACATAGGCCAGAAGACCAAAGGCAACCCAGTGATCATAGCCTTCAATGACAGGAGCAACCGTCATGCCGGCAAACCAGCCGGCTATGGGCATCAGGGTCTGAAACAGTCCGAAGTGAAAGGAAAGTCTGAAGGCAGGACCATATGAAGCGGTTCGGGTAACGGCGCCTATGCCGATGGCGACAGAAAAGGCATCCATGCCGAGACCGACGGCAATAATTAAAATGGACGGTAATGTCATGGGGTGATTTCTCCGCCCGCCTCATTCAGCAAGGTCAAAATATTCCGGGCCGTCTGCCGTCCTATCCCATCGACTTTCTGAAGCGAATCCAGGGAAGCCGTCCTGATCTTCCGGATATCGCCAAAGTAAGTCAGGAGCGCCTTTTTCCTGTTTTGGCCGATGCCGGGAACCTGATCCAGTACGGACTGGAAATCCTTTTTCTCCTTAAGCTTCCTGTAATACGAAACGGCAAAACGGTGCGCCTCATCCCTGATCCCCTGAAGCAGAAACAGGGCAGAAGGCCATTTCGACAGATAAACGGGATTTTTCCTCCCGGGAAGATAAACATGGTCCTCCGTCTTTTGTCCGTTTTTCAGTACTTTTGCCTTTGCAATCCCGATGATATCCATTCCTTTCAGTTCCAGATCATGCAACACGGAAACGGCAACACCGAGGTGACCTTTTCCGCCATCTATCACCATCAGATCCGGAAGGTTCTCTTTTCTTCCATACCGGCGTTTCAGGACTTCATACATCATGGCGTAATCATCCGCTTCCTCTATCGTGTTCACTCTGAAGCGCCTGTAGCCCTGCTTCCACGGTTTTCCGTTTACGAAAGTAACCATGGCGCCCACGGCATGACGTCCGCCTATGTTCGAAATATCGAAACACTCTATTCGGGCCGGCTGATTTTTCAGCCCGAGGGCCCTCGCAAGGATATTGATCGTTTTCTCAGGCTGATTCGCCTGTCTTACCGCATTGAAGGCGTTTTCGGCGTTACTCCGGGCGATACGAAGAACTTCCATGCCCTTCCCCTTCCGGGGAGCCGATACGGACACGTGACGCGTCTTTTTTTCACAAAGCCAGTCCTTTATGATGCCCCCGTCCTCAATCTCACAGGGAAGAATGACCCCATCGGGAATGTATACGCCGCTGTCGTAATACTGTTTGACGAAGGATGATAGAATTTCGGAAGACTCACCGGCGGCTTTCAGGAGGGGGAAGGCTTTCTTATCCAGAATCCTGCCTCCCCTGATGTACAGGATGCATATCTGTGTCAGGTCTCCCTCCCGATAGAGGCCAAACACATCCCTGTCCTTTGCGTCCATGGACACAACCCTCTGCTTCTCCAGGGTCTCTTCTACGGCGGCAATACGATCTCTCAGAAGAGCTGCTTCTTCGAAACACATCCTTTCCGAGACGGATTTCATCCTGGTGCGGAGATCTGCGATCAGTTTCCTTGCACTTCCCTCCAGAAAGGCGATCCCATCCATGACCAGCCGTCGATAGGACAAACCGTCGATCATACCGACGCAGGGCGCCGCGCATCTTTTAATCTCATATTCCAGGCATGGCCGTTTCCGGGTGTTTAATTCCTGATCCCCGCATGTCCGAAGAGGAAACACCGACTGAATAAAGCGGAGCGTCTCTTTTGCCGAAGAGCTTGAAGGATAGGGGCCGAAATACCTGGCCCCGTCCTGTTTCGGACGCCTGACAAGCTGAAACCGGGGAAAAGGCTCTGACGTATTGATCCGGATATTGAAATACGTCTTGTCGTCTTTGAAAATCACATTGTACCGGGGACGGTGCTCTTTAATCAGGCTGTTTTCAAGGATAAGCGCTTCTTTTTCCGTTTCCGTAACGATAACGTCTACCTCGTAAACCCTTGAAACCAGAAAGGGAACCATGACTCTCGAGTCGGTTCCGGAGAAGTAGGATTTTACACGGTTCTTCAGATTACCCGACTTGCCGACATAGATAACCCCCCCGTCCCTGTTTTTCATCAGGTAAACGCCCGGCGCAGCAGGGGCGGTTATGATTTTTTCACTTTCCAATATTTCACAACTCTCATCATTGACGCTCTCGTCAAAAGTCGTCATTCCCGCGTAGGCGGGAATCCAGAGAAAATGTAAATGTTCGAAAATACTTGATTCCCGTTTACACGGGAATGACAGAAAAAGGTGTTTTTAGACTTTTGACGAGACCATCATCATTATCTTTCACCGAGACGGGCGCTACAGGCAGCCACTTTATACGGTATCTCATCGATGCGGTAAAGGTCGTCCCGAAATTGAAGAATCCCCTCTTGATCAACCCACGCCGTCCCGTAGTAGATATGCACATTGATGGGATCGGGAAGCATGACAACCTGCCTTTTTTCTTTCCGTATCTCAGCCATTATCTTTTTCCGCGTCCATGAATTCTTGTCTTGCAGGAGGTGCGTGGCAAGGTCAAGGGGTTTTTCAATCCGGATGCAGCCATGACTGAAAGCCCGCCGGGTTCTGCCGAAAAGATGGCGTGTCGGCGTATCATGCAGATATATCTCGCATTCATTGGGAAAAATGAATTTTATCCGGCCAAGCGGGTTTGACACGCCGGGGTCTTGGCGGAACTTGTATTGAAAGTTACTTGCCTTGGCCTTGACGCGGGACCAATCCACGGTCGCAGGATTAATTTCCTTCGATCGATTCCCCCAATCGCCGCCGAAAACTCTCATCTTCTTTTTAGCCAGGTATTCCGGATTCTTTTTCAACTGGGGCAATATCTCTTTTGTGGCGATGCTGTCCGGAACTCTCCAGTCGGGATTAAGCTCCAGATAGGTCATTTTACGGCTTAAGACACAGCTTCGCTGTTCCGTTTTCCCGACGATAATTTTCATGGACATGACGACCTGCTCACCCTCAACAACCTGAAGCGAGAAATCGGCAATATTAACAAAAATATAACGCCTTCCGGGATTACCGGGCAGCCAGCGCAGACGAAGGTCGATTTTCCGACCCTGCCATCGACCGTTAAACCATGTCTTTTCTGAAACTTGCGGACAGCCTCCTCCAGAGCATGGTCGTACACGCTCTTTTCGCCCTCTTCCGTCAGGGAGAGATCACCCGAGGCGATCAATCTCTTTCGCAATGTTATAACACGCCTGTCATGGGATCCTTCCCCCAGCTTCGGACCCGCGGGAATCACAGGCCAGCCCCCACGCGCCGCAACACCCTGATATCTGACAAGTTCATCCATCAACCTGGCATAGCCGGGATACGAGGGCGACAAATCCGCCAGGGTTTTTTCAATTTCCCCGGAATCAAGGGCATTCCGAAGGTTTGCCGCCAGATCAGAAGAATTCCTGTAGATGGCCCACCCCGGGTAGATGGTCTGGTGATCCACCCGACCGTCAACAAGGTGAGACGCATACTGAAAAAAGGCATCCGTGAGAAGAATATCAAGGTCGGCTAATGCTGCATAATCGAGGGGATCCATCCTGACAAGGGTCTCCCGATGTGCATTCATGACGGTCTCAATTCGATCAAGACGATAGTCTTGAGGCCTCAACCCTTCGCAACCGGCATTCTGGATAATCTCAAGAAAAAGTTCTACCCGGGGGGACAGGCTGTTGCCGGTACTCCAGGCGGGTCGGAATTCCCTTTGCCGATAGTAATCAGGCAGCAGCGCCGAGGTGAACAGGGGGTTTTCTTCACGGCCATCCCGCGATGACATTTCCGCCATCTCCAGACGCTGGCGAATGTGTCCGCTTACCACGTCCGACAGGACTTCCCCACCCGTGACTCCAACGAAGGCAATCAGCAAAGCACCATAAATGACAATAGCGATTGTAATAATCTTATTCATATGTTACATGTTCTCATACCCGTATTCACTCCCCGAGGGATATGCCGATTTCTCTGGCAGTCTTCACGGTATCATGATCGGCAGGAACATTCTTGATCTGTCCGATAACTTCCTCAAGAGGCACCATCTTTACGTGGGGAGGATCGAGGGCAACCATGGTTCCGAAGTTTTTTTCCTCTATCATGCGGACCGCGGCGGCGCCGAAACGGAGGGCGATCAGCCGGTCGAAGGTTGTGGGAGACCCGCCCCGCTGCAGATGACCCAAAACCAGAGACCGCGTGTCTTTCCCCGTTTTTTTTGCTATTTCCTTCGCCAGATACTCGCCTATCCCTCCCAGGACCATGTGCTGTCGCCCTATCTCTCCCTGACCCTTATCAACAATACTTCCTCCCGCGGGCGCAGCCCCCTCGGCAACCACGACAATGGCATAGCGCTGTCCCCGTAACTCCAGCTCCATGATATAATCGCAAACCTTACCTATATGGAACGGAATCTCAGGGATGAGAATGACGTCTGCGGAACCGGACAAACCGCTGTTAAGGGCGATCCAGCCCGCGTGACGTCCCATCACCTCAACCACCATGACCCGATCATGAGACTTCGCAGTGGAGTGAAGGCGGTCGATGGCATCGGTGGCAATACTTACCGCCGTATCAAAACCGAAGGTAATGACCGTTTTCTGAATATCGTTATCAATGGTTTTCGGAACGCCGATTACCGGCATGCCCTTCCTGAACAAGTTATAGGCGATCTCCAGACTGCCGTCACCGCCAACGGCAATGAGGCAGTCGAAACGAAGGCGCCTGAAATTTTCGACAACCTTATCCGAAACGTCCCGTATTTCCGTATCTCCCGCCATATTGGTGACAGGCATTTGAAATGGATTCCCCCGGTTTGTCGTCCCAAGGATCGTTCCCCCGATACTGGAAATATGGCTTACATTTTCCGGCGTCAATCGCATGATATCGTCCGTATTCAGAAGGCCCCCATAACTGTTCTTTATTCCGTAGACCTCCCAGTTCCTGTTGTATGCGGCCTTGGTCACCGCTTCAATGACCGCATTGAGGCCCGGCGCATCACCACCTCCGGTATTAATGGCGACTCTCATCCTCTTTTCCATAATCCCTCCTCTTGACGAAGCTCAACTTGTACCACCCCTCATAAAACCGCCCTGAACGTCCTGCACGCCGCACCTTTAATGATATCTTCCCTGCCTGAAATCTCTTTCCCCGATTTGGGGGCAGAAAGCGTCACATTCATCTCCTCACAGCCGCACGGACTTATAAACCAGGGATTGCATTTTCCTTCCCTTATCATTATATACGGATAAGGCCAAAGCACTTAATACAGCCGCAAGATCCGGGTTGCTTAACAGATTGATGTTTCATGACATAGTGCAAAGGATGAAGCCTGCGGCTACTAAAACAGAGCACATAACAATTCATTCTAAGGTCATTTACAAGGGAAGAGATCATGCATAAACCCCTCTTGAGAGCGGATATACAACCCGTGACAACCATGATTGAAGGTCGCCGGAAAATTACGTTTCATGATCCTTATCAACTCACCGATGAGAGAATCGCCATTGACATGCAACTCCTTCCCGTTCTGCAGATCCTCGACGGAAGACACGACCTCCGGGATATCCAGATGATTCTGATGAAGGAGCAGGGCGGCCGTATCGTCTATATATCCGAAGTCGAATCCCTGATTGAACGGCTCGATCACGCCTGTCTCCTGAACAGCGAATTCTTTCATCACAAGATGAATATCCTCCGGGCTGATTTCATGAACCAGAAGAATCGATTTCCCGCTTATGCAGGAAAGTCGTACATGTCGGAACCTGAACAGCTCATCCAGTTTATACAGAATGTTGAAAACAATCTCAAGCCGTTAAATTCAGAAAACACAGAAGATTCCATTACAGGAATACTCGCTCCCCATATCGATATCAAAATCGCCGGAGAAACTTATGTCAATACTTACCGCCGGCTAAAGGGAAAACACTACGATCTCGTCATTGTCCTGGGAATCAATCACCAGAGTCAGAACGGCCTCTTCTCTGTGTCTGATAAAGTATACGTAACTCCCTTCGGTGACATTGAGACGGACAGAGCTTTCATTTCGGATCTGAAGAGAAACGTCCCCGAGGGCGCCCTGTCACCCGATGATTTCGGTCACAAAATAGAACACTCCATCGAGTTCCAGACCATATTTCTGAGATATTACCTGACGGCTCCGTTTGTCATCGTGCCCATTCTATGCGGGAGCGTCCATGAATTCATTTTTAAGAAAGAAAACCTGTTTTCAGACGCTCGATTTCAAGGAATGGTTCAGACCCTGAATATGCTCATCCAGGAGAGAAAAGGACGGATTCTCATTGTAGCGGGGGTGGACCTTTCCCACGTGGGATTGAAATTCGGTGATTCCCTTCCCGCGGAATCGATATTGACCCAGGCAAGGTCGAACGACAGGACGATACTCGCTTTCCTGACAAGTGACGAACCGGAAAAGATCCTGCAACATTCCATCGAAACCCGGGATCAATATCATGTATGCGGCCTTCCCGCGATCCTGCTTTTTGCCAGCCTTCTCAGGAAAAACCGCGCCGATATCATCCACTTTGAAACCTACGATGAACGGGAAACACAGAGCGCCGTAAATTATGCATCCGTCATCTTTACCGAATCACTATGAGAGTCTGAGACAGGCTTTGTCCTCCGTTTTTCTCAACGGAAGGGGCTGTATCCAACGGTTTTTATTCCCGTCATAAAACCATTTATCGGGGAATCCACGCCGTTTTGCGAAGGTGGGATTTTTTGACCAGTTTGTCAATTCTTCATAAGCCTGGTACACTCTCCTGAATTTGATGGCGCTACCCCCAATATCCGGGTGGTGTTCCTTCGCCTGCCGCCTGTATGCATTTTTTACGATTTTCTGTAAATCAGGAGATATCAACACGGATTTATCAATTTCAAGGTCCGCTAAAGAGCCCCTCCTGATGGAAGGAACTTTAACCATAACGGGTTTCACCGACACGATCGGGACTCTGTTTCGGAAAGCCTGCTCGAGAACATAATGGGAGGCGATGTATCTCTTGTTTGTCCGCCTTCTTTCGGCCCACCACAGGTCTCCCAGCAGATCGGCCATGCGGCAGAAATCTTCAGCGGGTTTTTTGCCCGGAGAACGGGGATAAGAAAAGCTGTATATGTCGCAAGAACCATATGGGAGCATGTCCATGACAATGATATCCTCTGAAAAACAGAAGGTGGCATATCTCGTATTTAACGCCCTGACGAGCCCCGTTCTCACCTCAAGCTTATAGTGAAGCCTCTTGCGGCATTCCACGGAGCAATACCTGCGCCTGCCGGTAATTTCAGTTGTCCCGCAGGACAGACACCTGTTTTTGTCGCCATTGGGTTCGGGGAAATTATTTATAAACAACTGCTTCATGATGAAATGCGTTTTATCCTCTCGTATATAAGAAACGTTTCTCAACAAACAGCTTCCCTGCCGGAAAGCCCCGCTTTGCGAACGGGAAACATTCGCAAATGCGGTTGACATTAACACAGATTTGGAATATTTTTCAAAGCAAATCCTCATCAAAGGGGGGCATGAGTTTGTTGAAAGCATTCATAATGACGATTTCCTGCATGGTGATCGCCTCCGTTTATGCATCAGGCGGAGTACAGGCCGGGACAATCTACGAGTATGTTGACAGGGACGGCTCCGTTATCCTGACCGACAGCCCTCCGCCGGGAGTAAAAGCCAGGCCCGTTCAAAAGTTTCGGGATATATCAGACGCTGAAAAACAGGAGATGGACAAGGAAAAATCTTTGCAAACTCAGAAGTTCCGGGAATCCGACGTAAAGCGAAGGGGAAACGAAGAAAAGGTTCGGGCTGCCAGGGCGGAATATGAACAGGCGTTAAAGGACGAACAGCAGTATAGAGCAAACAAAAATCAGGCCCGCGGTTTTGCCAATCAGAAACACTGGATTAATATGCTCGAGGAGCAGGGCAAGGAAATCGAAGAAAAGAAAAAGAAACTGAGGGAACTTGAAAGTGAACCCTGAGATTGAAGGCACGATTTTGCAACACCCTCCGACATGCCGGCAAAAGAAACAGGCCTCCTTTTAGAAAATCTTGTTATCCCCCAAACGCGCGTGGTGTTTTATGAGATTGTCCAACTCGGCCAGGGTATGGATATGACGGTCTTTCAATGCCGCCGCCAACCGGATGAAAAGCTCCGCCGTTAAAAAGGCGTCTCCCAGAGCCGAATGTCGTCCGACAGGTTCAATCCCGTAAAAAGCAAGCAGGTTATCCAAAGAGACGCTTTTTGAAGGGAGGTCAAGGGATCGGGCAATGACGAGGGTATCAATGGCTCGATTTTTTATCTCCGTGCGGCAATATTTTTTTAGCTTGGGGTTGATGAAGCCAAGATCAAAAGGGATGTTGTGACCGATGATAATATTACAGCCGATGAAACAGAGAAATTGTTGCAGCACCCCAAAAAAACTGAGGCGTCCGACGAGCATGTCCCCCGCTATCCCCGTGAGTCGAGAGACCTGATCGGGCACCTGGCGGTTGGGATAAACCAGTTGATGAAACGTCTTTCCCTTCTTTATTTCGCCGTCTTCAACCATGACCGCGCCGATGGCAATGATCTCGTCTCCCTTTTTGTAATTAAAACCCGTCGTTTCCACGTCTATGACCGCAAAGCCCAGTTTATCAAGAGGGGTCGCTGAGGAAACGGGGCTGCTGTTATGCCTGATGATTCCCTGAATCTCTGCTATCATATAGTCAGGCAGGCATTCCTTTCCCTTCCGGGGGGAGAACATGCGGCGTGTTTTTTCAATAATCGTTCCCATAATCCATCACACTCCGGGAGCGAGGGTTCTGCGTGCGTAATCCGTAAAATGTTCGCTGGTAATCTTCTGAAGCCGCGAAATGGCATAAAAGGCGCCCTTGAGCAACAACTGATCCGTTTTGTTTAAACGGTGAGGATTGATAT
>JAPLJQ010000467.1 GCA_026388495.1 Deltaproteobacteria bacterium
ATGGTTATTTCTTCAATAGACCCACTACACCTGACCAATTTGCCGATTTGCTGCGCAATCAAGTCTCTACACTACAAATATAGAGATTAGTTCCCAGTACTTTCAACAGTTCCAGTGCATTTGTCGGTAGGTTCACGAAATTCCCTCCTCATCGGAATTTTATCGAGGGACCCTCAATTTATAATAACCCACTGATGTTTTCAAACGGTAATCGTCACCTCTATGTTTTTATCAATTTCAAGGACTTGTAGGTGACAGCAATAACCAGCACATGTCTTTTTGAATAAGCATTACGGGTCGAAAGGTGCTATACAAGCCGCATCTGCCCCAACCTTGACTACAATAAAATAACAACTAATCATCAGGCAGAATCATAATCGCCGATAAGAGCATTAAAGTGTCTTGTGGTTTGTGTTCCGGAGAGTCCGGAAAGAACATCGTTCGAGGTGTCAGAAGTGGTGATTCAAAGGGTGCATTTGCGTGATGACAATGCTTGAATTAGTTCTGCGCGCCGAACTAATTCAATTGATTGATATCATTAAATAATTTGTGTATCATCCTTTCGTTTTTCCTTTCTGAAAAAATGAAGCATAGAAAATTGACGAATTCGCACAAAATAGAAATTTCTTTCCGTTCTGTGAAAGCGTAAGTCATTAACTAATCGATACCGCTGGATTTCTATCTTTTCTGGCATGACAATTTCAGGTGACATCCTTCCGTTACAAGTCTGTCATTGTTGATATCTATTGCTATAAACAGGCTGATTTTTTATTAAAATAGTGTCGATTATAATCGACACTATTTGACAACAATATCAAAGCATTATACACTCATTTTATGAAATACCTTTATAATGCCGTCAATCCCTGGTGGAAGGAAAGGATTTTAACCCCGGGATCAGCCGGGATCAATCCTTCCTGCGAAGGGTGTGCCGAACCGTTTCCCCAGCACTGTTGACTTTCCGGGGGTGTTCCATTATCATGGGAAACATTTCATCCTTATGAGGAGGTAAAAGGGCCATGGCAAAGGAACGACTTGTTGGCATCGGCGGGGATGCGGCGGGAATGCGCACCGCGGCCCAGGCAAAACGGCTGAATCCCAAACTGGAAGTCGTCGCCTTCGAAAAGGACCCCCATACATTCTACTCAGTCTCGAAATGGCGGCGGTTCTGAACGGCCGTTCCTGAGAAATTGGAATTAGGTAAGCTGTTCCGGAAAATTTGAATACCGGATTGACAGGAGAAATTGCTTTTCTGATGATGCGTATTGCTGTTGTTCATACGGTCGGTTCTCCCTGCGGCTGCGCGGAGGCTGTTGCGTCAGGGCTTCATGCCCTCGGCCATGAGGTTTTTTTTGTAGACTCGGAAGAGATGGAATTGATGGCCGGGGAAGTCTCGAAAACGTGCGACCTGGTGATTGATCATACAGACACCTTCCGCGGGTCCGGGGTTTTACGTCCCTTCGTGAGGTTGCTCCTGGAAGGCTATGGTGCTCGGATCGTCGGTTCCGACGCCAGGGCCTGTTTCCTCGCCGATAACAAGATTGCCGCAAAGACATGTCTGGCAAACGCAGGCATACCGGTGCCTCCGGGTATCGTGGTAACGTCGAAAAAACAAACGATGCCCTGCTGGCTTAAAGGTCCTGCCGTTTTAAAACCGGCTTTTGAACACATGAGCCGTGGTCTCGCTTTTGCTGAAACCGAGGATGATATCCATAGGGGGATTGCCGATCTCATAGACCGGTTCAGGCAGCCGATTCTCGTGGAAACCTTCATCTCCGGCCGTGAATTTGCCGTCTCGCTTCTGGAAGAAGAAAACGGGCTGAACATGCTGCCGCCCCTGGAGTGGCGGGGTCAGCCGGGCGGAGCGGTTGTTTTGACCGAGGCATTTAAGCAATCGGACGTATTGGAAGAGAGAGGGGATGTGTTACGGGCCGAGCTTTCTCCCGATCTCGCGGCGGAACTGGAAAATCTCTCATGTCTTGCCTTTCGCGCCCTTGGGTTGCGGGATTACGCCCGTTTTGATATCCGCCTTTCTTCCGGCGGAACGTTCCACTTTCTGGAGGCGAACACAACACCGAGCCTGGAGCCCTTTGAAGCCCTGGCGCTATCGGCGCAGTGGGCCGGGCTGGATTATCCTGCCCTGGTAAAAAAAATGCTTTCCGCAGCCCTGCGGCGTTATGGCCGACCTCCGTTCCATGAGGAAGGGAAAATATGCATAGCTCTCCCAACCGGTCCGGTTGATTTACACATCCCCGAAGGGGTGCATCATCCACCGGCGTCTACCCTGGATCTGGCGAGGCTTTTGGATGTGCGGGAGGGAGAACGTGTCCTCGATCTGGGTTGCGGAACGGGTCTGCTTGCCATTGCTGCGGTGAAGCTTGGCGCCGGCCGTGTCGTGGCCACGGATATCGATCCCCGCGCC
>JAPLJQ010000273.1 GCA_026388495.1 Deltaproteobacteria bacterium
CATTCTCTTTTGAGCGGTTTCTTGAAGCGTGTGACCAGTTTATTCCGGAAAAAGACTATCAACTATTGCGTACGTTGCCGCAACCTGTCCAATATTTGGAAAAAGGCAAAAGACACCAGATTATTCAGAAATGGATCGACTTCGATGTTGCCTTAAGAAATGAGCTGGTCAGGATACGTGCCACAAAAAAACATATTGAACCTGCGACATATCTGCGATCTGACGGTTACAGCGGTTCTTCGCTTGCTCCTGCAATTACAGCAGCGACCATAAATACTACCGTTCTTGATGCGGAGAAGACACTGGATGAAATACGCTGGAAGGCATTGGAAGAGTTGGCAACGGGTCATTATTTTGATCTGGCTGTTCTGATAACCTATGCCTATAAATTATTGATACTCCAGCGTTGGGAGAACATTCGCAGTGCCGATGGAACAATCCTGCTTGGACAAGCATTACAGCATTATAAGGGGAATACATGACAGCACCCAGAAAAGGCCGTATTACCAAAATCAGCGGCAACATGGTAACTGTCAGTTTCGATTCTCCGGTGATGCAGAATGAGGTTGCCTATATCCTGCACCAAGCAGAACGTCTCAAGTCAGAAATCATCCGTGTTCGGGGCAACCTTGCAGAGATGCAGGTCTATGAGGCAACCGGCGGTTTAAAAATCGGCGAAGAGGTTGAGTTTACCGGAGAGCTTCTTTCGGTTGAGTTAGGGCCGGGGATGCTCGGTCAGATATTTGACGGCCTGCAAAATCCTTTACCGGAGATCGCCAGACAATGCGGCTTTTTCTTACAGCGTGGCGTCTATATAAAGGCACTTTCTGATACGGAGGCCTGGGATTTCACTCCTCTGATGAAAACCGGTGGCAGAGTATGTGCTGGAGATAAAATCGGATTTGTTGCGGAAAAAATATTCAAACACTACTGTATGATCCCCTTCTCCTTACAGGGGAATTATGAAATTGTGTCGATAGAAAATGCCGGCAAGTTCACGATACGCGAGGCAGTTGCTCAAATTAAAGACCTGAACGGGAAGATATTTCCGATATATTTAAGCCAGAACTGGCCGGTGAAAATCCCGATTCAGGCATATGCGGAGAGACTGAAACCCGACGAACCTTTGGTTACCAAGATGCGCCTTATCGATTCGCTCTTTCCTGTAGCCCGGGGAGGCACGTATTGTATTCCCGGTCCTTTTGGAGCTGGGAAAACAGTTTTACAGCAGTTAATCAGCCGGCATGCCGATGTGGATGTAGTAGTTATTGCTGCCTGTGGCGAACGAGCGGGAGAAATTGTCGAAACATTAAGAACATTCCCATCTATTGTTGATCCCAGAACCAACCGCCCTTTGAGCGACCGGACCGTCATTATCTGTAATACCAGTTCCATGCCTGTGGCAGCGAGGGAATCGAGTGTCTATACGGCGGTAACCATAGCCGAATATTACCGTCAGATGGGTCTTCACGTGCTTTTGCTTGCGGATTCTACCTCCCGCTGGGCCCAGGCCATGCGTGAAATGTCCGGGAGGCTCGAAGAAATCCCCGGAGAAGAGGCGTTCCCCGCCTATTTAGAGTCGCGTATCGCCTCTTTCTACGAAAGGGCAGGTGTGGTACGTTTACATGACGGTTCAACCGGTTCGGTTACTATTGGCGGAGCTGTCAGCCCTGCAGGGGGTAACTTTGAAGAGCCGGTAACACAGGCAACATTGAAAGTAGTAGGCGCATTTCACGGGCTTTCCCGCAGCCGTTCCGATGCCCGCAGGTACCCGGCCATAGACCCGTTAATCAGTTGGAGCAAATATAAAAGTTTTATTGACGAGAAGCAGAAAGAGCGGGGGCACGGGATCCTGCGCAAAGGTTTTGATATTGCGCAAATGATGAAAGTTATTGGAGAAGAAGGGACGTCGCTTTCCGATTACGTGGACTACCTCAAAGCAGAATTTTTTTTTTTTTTTTATCTGCAAAAGAATGCCTTTGACGCAGTTGATGAAGCTACCCGCAAAGAACGGCAGATTTACATTTTTGATTTTATTTACCGTATTCTGGAATCGGAATTCATCTTTGAAAATAAAGATGCGGCTTTACATTTTTTCCAGCAGCTGAGACAGCTTTTCAGGGGCTGGAACTCCGTTCCCTGGCAGAGCGATGCGTTTGAAGGAGCCGAGAAAGAGATCAGGGCGTTTTTACTCGGGCGGTCAAGGAAAGGTTAGCATGCAGAAATTATATACCAGCATAAGCCAGATTGTCGGGGATGTCATTACTGTCGAGGCGGAAAACGTAGGCAATACGGAGCTCGCCCAGGTAACTACCAGACGTGGAACTTCCCTGGCCCAGGTTATCCGCCTTGATGGGAAAAAAGCATTTTTACAGGTTTTTGCCGGAAGCCGCGGCATTTCTACTGGGGACAGGGTAAGATTTCTGGGTCACCCGATGCGTATCGCTACAGGTAATATGCTTCTGGGTCGGATTTTTAACGGAAGCGGCAGGCCTCTGGATAACGGGCCGGAACTTTCCGAAAATCTTGTCGACATTGGCGGGCCACCGGTTAACCCGGTAAAAAGAATTATCCCGAACAAGATGATTCGTACCGGCATACCCATGATCGATGTATTCAATTCTTTAGTTGAATCCCAGAAGCTCCCCATATTTTCCATCGCTGGCGAACCTTACAACGAACTGCTGGCAAGGATCGGAACCCAGGCGGAAATTGACATCATTATTCTGGGTGGAATGGGTTTAAAATACGATGATTACCTTTTCTTCAGAGACACCCTGGAAGAGCACGGTGCACTTTCCCATTCGATCGTGTTCATGCATACCGCAGCCGATCCCGTTGTTGAGTGTCTGCTTGTTCCGGATATCAGTCTGGCGGTGGCAGAGAATTTTGCCTTGGAGGGAAAACGGGTTCTGGTACTATTGACGGATATGAGCAATTTCTGCGATGCGTTAAAAGAGATTGCCATCACCATGCAACAGATTCCTTCCAACCGGGGTTACCCGGGAGACCTTTACAGCCTCCTTGCCGCCCGCTATGAAAAGGCGGTTGACTTTGACACCGCGGGCTCGATCACAATTCTTGCAGTAACCACCATGCCGGGAGATGACGTAACCCATCCGATTCCGGACAATACCGGCTATATTACTGAAGGACAATTTTATCTTAAGAACAGTGTTATCGAACCATTCGGTTCCTTAAGTCGCCTGAAGCAGCTGGTCAATGGCAAAACGCGGGATGATCATCGGACGATTATGGATACGATGATCCAGCTCTTTGCCGATTGCCGCGAAACGCAGGAAAAGCAGTCAATGGGATTTCAGATGAGTGCCTGGGATATGAAACTTCTGAAATACGGAAAACTCTTTGAAGATAAAATGATGTCGTTAACGGTAAATATCCCCCTCGAGAAAGCACTCGATCTGGGCTGGGAGATTTTGCACGATTGTTTCTCTCCGGAAGAAACCGGGATTAAGAAATCCATCATAGATCAGTATTGGCCAGACAAGCATGAAAATTAAATTTACACAGGGTGAATTGAAAAGACAAAGGGATGCCCTGCGGCAGTACGAGAGGTACCTGCCCACTCTGCAGCTTAAAAAACAGCAATTGCAGCTTGAAATTTTGCACCAGCAGAGCGCTCACAGGGAAAGAAAAAATTCCTTATCCGAAAAGAAAAAATCAGCGGAAAACTGGTTGGGGCTCTTGGTTGGGGCTCCCGAAATCAGGCAATGGCTTTCCCCTGAAAAAATAATCACCGCAAAGAAAAATATTGCCGGGATTGATATACTGGTTTTTGAATGTATAGATTTTGAAAAGGCAGAGTATGATTTATTTCTGACGCCTCTCTGGATGGATGCAGGTATAGAAATATTACGAGATATGGTCTCTTTACAAGAAGAGATACAGGTCATTGAAAATGGAATATCCATTCTCAAACATGAATTGCGTATTACCACGCAGCGCGTCAATCTGTTTGAAAAGATAAAAATCCCCGAGGCAACAGAGGCAATCCGCCTGATAAAAATTTATATTGGCGACCAGATGACCAATGCCGTTGGTCGCAGCAAAATTGCCAAAAATAAAATTGAAGAAGCTAATTTTGAAGAGGTGGCGGTATGATTGTTCCGATGAAAAAAGCCACGATCCTTTTTAAAACTGGAGACGCAGAACCAACAGTAAAATATTTGCGTACATTAGGGGTTTTACACGTTGAACACCAGAATCCACCTGATGATAGAGATATATCCGCGTTCCAGGAAAAAGTGGCCTTGATTAATTCCTCGTTTGATGTCCTAGACCGGGCAACAGCGTCAGGGAAGAACATCCAACCGCAGAATAACATTACCGGTGACTGGATAGCAGTCGCAGATCATATCATCGAACTCGGCAAGAGCCAGGAACAACTGGCGTCCTCATCCGGAAGTATAATCAGTCAGATCAATAAGTGGGAGCACTGGGGTGATGTTGATTCCAACCAGATACTGCACCTGAGCCAAAACGGCATTTACCTTAAGCTTTACGAGATACCGGTAAAAGAAATAAGAAGTTTTCCCGATGACGTGGTAGTGAAAACGATATTTACCACAGGTGACATCGCCCATTGTGTGACGGTATCCCGCAGGCAGTTCGAATGCGCTTTTTTAGAAATTCTTCCGCCAAAGGAAACCGTATCCGCGCTTAAAGAGTGGCTCATCGACAATACGAAGGGCATGGAGATGATTAAAGGCGAGATTATTGAATCCGCATGCTATTACGAAGCCTTTCTGGGAATAAAGAGAAAACTAGATAAAGAGATCGAATTGCAGCAGGTACTGAGCGGCATGGGAAAGGAAGGCGCAATCAGCTATGTAACAGGGTATATTCCGTTTGATATCGAAGGGCATCTGATTGCAGAAGCCAGGAGCAGAAAATGGGGGATCGTGATCACTGAGCCTTCGGATGAGGACAATGTGCCCACGCTCCTGCGCAATCCCCCATGGGTCAATATGATCAGGCCTGTGCTTGAGCTCTTGGGGCTTACGCCCGGATATCGTGAACTTGATGTAAGTATGCTGTTTCTGATTTTTTTTGCCATCTTTTTTGGCATTCTCATCGGCGATGCCGGTTATGGAATGGTCTATATCCTTCTCACGCTCCTGATCACGCTCTGGTTACA
>JAPLJQ010000131.1 GCA_026388495.1 Deltaproteobacteria bacterium
CATGCAGCAGGAGATGCGTTTTTTTTGTTTCCGGAATATAATAGGGATTTCTCAGTGTAGATAAAATATCACTTCCAGATATGGGTTTTGACCAGAACTTAAGAAGATCTTTCACATTTAATATTCCAAGGATGTTATCCACACTGTCGCCATATACGGGCATTCTGGTGTGACCATGTTTAATGATCAGGTCAAGAACCTCGTCAATGGTAGCATCACTTCCTATGGCGACCATTTCTGTTCTTGGAATCATCACTTCCCGAACGATTGTATCTCTGAACTCGAGAATGCTTTGAATCATTTCACCGGATTGAGTGTCTATAAGACCACTTTCTTCTCCGGCGTTAATAATCGACTGAATTTCTTTCTCCAGACGAAACTGATCCTTTAGTGAAAGGATCTCCCTGATTTTTGTTATGAATCTCGCTATCAAATAATTACTCCATGTTTACAGACCGCGTAAATATTCCGGTCTGAGACGTTTTGCATCACCCGATTTAATAACCTGATAAATCATATTTACCACCCCTTCTTTTTCCTGAGGCAGCGTTGCCTTGACGGGCAGATAATTTGATGCATGATTGGATGTAAAATAACAATTGGTATAATTTGAACTGGCAAGGATGACTGCCAGTTCCCTGAGAAGATCAAACTGATCCGGAAGAATAAACTCCTCCCTCATGTATTCTTCATAAAGAGACGTCCCCGGTACTAACATGAGCGTTAGGGCGCTTGCATAATCGGGATCGATATCGGTTAATATTCTTGCCGTATCCATGGCGTGTTGAACACTTTTCTCAATACCACCAAGTCCTAATATAACGGTCACAGACAACGGGATCCCGACTTCCTTAATCAGTTTACCCGCCTGCACCATCTGCTCGTAAGTTACGCCTTTATCTATTTTCTCAAGTAATTCAGAGTTTCCCGTTTCAATTCCCATATAAATGATACCCAACCCAAGTTTCTTGAGTTCTGTTAATTCGTCCACCGTTTTTCTCAGGATGCTTTTTGCGTTGGCATATGTTCCCACTCTCTTAACGCCTCTGATGTGTCTTCGGATTGATTCCAGGATTTGAACCAATCTTGCCTGGGGAATAATCAAGGCATCTCCATCGCACAGAAAGACTTTTTCTGTCCGTGTATTCCTTGCGGATTCCAGAATATCTTCCTGGATTTCGTCAAATCCTTTAATCCTAATTTTTTTTTCTTTATAGGCGGGACAGAAGGTGCATCTGTTATGGGAACATCCGACGCTTATCTGAATCAACTGGCTGTAGGCCTCACTGGGAGGCCTGATGATTGCTCCTTCGTACTTCATGATATTACTAAGTCAAACGATTCACTGTGTAAAACAAACAAGGGGTTAACCTCGCGGCCAACCCCTTGTTGAATTTGGCGGGGTCGATGGGACTCGAACCCACGGCCTCCGGCGTGACAGGCCGGCGTTATAACCGACTTAACTACGACCCCGTAAATATTAACGACAAATGGTAGGCGGAACAGGACTCGAACCTGTGACATCCACGGTGTAAGCGTGGCGCTCTCCCTGCTGAGCTACCCGCCTTTCCTCTTATTCTCTCCGCTGTGTCTAACAATTGTATCATTTTCTGTCAAGCACTAAATGGCCAATTCTGATCAATGCATGGGAATTTCTGGAGCATTCATCGCCGGCAATGAGGGCATACCGATGATTGTTTCCTTATGGCTGGCGTCATCTTCATTCCCTTCATCTTTTGGTAAAATAGCCGCTTTTAAGACCTCATCCACATGTTCAACAAAAATGATTTCAATCGCTTTCAAAACATTAGCCGGAACATCGGCCAGGTCCTTTTCATTATCCTTGGGAATAATGACAGTTTTTAAATTACCGCGGTGTGCCGCCAATAATTTCTCCTTCAATCCCCCTATGGGCAATACCCTCCCTCTCAAGGTTATTTCACCGGTCATGGCCAGATCTCCGCGTACCTTTCTTTTCATAAAGGCCGACGCAATTGAGGTTGCAATAGCAATTCCTGCCGATGGACCATCCTTCGGTATGGCTCCTTCTGGAACATGGATATGTACATCTATCTCTTTATAGAAATTCTCGTTCAAGCCAAATTGATCCGCCCTGGCACGAACATATGTAAGGGCTGCCTGCGCAGATTCCTGCATGACATCGCCGAGTTTACCCGTCAAGACCATCTTGCCGCTGCCCTTCATAAGAGCGGATTCTATGGTGAGAAGTTCCCCCCCAACTTCAGTCCAGGCGAGGCCGACGGAAAGGCCGATATGGTCTTTTCCCTCCGTTTCCCCGTGTCTGAATTTCTGTACACCCAAATATTTCGCTACCGTTTTGGATGTAATCTTGATTTGACTCCCACCACCGTTTGTAACAATTTTCCGAGCCACTTTTCTGCATATGGAGGCAATCTCTCTTTCAAGATTTCGTACACCTGCTTCTCTCGTATACTGTCTGATGATTGCAAACAAAGCGCCATCTGTGAAATTAATATTTTCTTTTTTCAGACCGTTCGCCTCCATCTCCTTGGCCACAAGAAATTTTTTAGCAATGTTCATTTTTTCGGGTTCTGTATAGCCTGCCAGACGGATCACTTCCATTCTGTCCTGAAGAGGCGGAGGAATCGGCTGGAGGACATTTGCCGTTGTAATGAACATGACATCGGAAAGATCGTAATCAACCTCCAGATAGTTGTCATTGAACGCATTATTCTGTTCCGGATCAAGAACCTCAAGGAGGGCTGACGAAGGATCTCCCCGGAAATCGGAACTCAATTTATCAACCTCATCAAGGCAGAATACGGGATTATTTGATCCTGCTTTTTTCAGCAGTTGTATGATTTTCCCCGGTAAGGCGCCGATATACGTTCTCCTGTGTCCCCTGATTTCAGCCTCATCTCTGACACCGCCCAAGGAAAGCCTCACAAACTTTCTGTTGGTGGCGCGGGCAACGGATTTTGCCACAGATGTTTTTCCAACACCCGGAGGTCCAACAAAGCAAAGGATGGGACCTTTATTTTTATTTACCAGTGTCTGTACGGCAAGATACTCGAGTATCCTTTCCTTTACGGACTTAAGGCCGAAATGGTCTTCTTCCAAAATAGTCTCCGACTCTTTCAGGGTAAATTTATTCTCCGTCCTTTCTGACCATTGCATATCCAACAGCCAGTCAATATAATTTCGTACAACTGTTGCTTCCGCCGACATGGGGGCCATCATCTGTAATTTCTTGATCTCAGACTTCACTTTCTTATGTGCTTCTTCAGACAATTTCTTCTGTTTCAGCCTTTTTTCAAGGTCGGCAATTTCGTTCTTAAAATCATCCTTCTCCCCCATCTCTTTCTGAATAGCTCTCATCTGCTCATTTAAGTAATAATCTTTCTGAGTCTTTTCCATTTGTTTCTTGACACGTCGTTTTATTTTTTCTTCTACCTCGAGTATCTCGATTTCACCCAGCATGAACCCATAAATCGCTTCAAGCCGATCATTGACGTTTAATATTTCCAATACCTTCTGTTTGTCTTCAAGCTTAAGATTGATGTTTGAAACAACGACATCGGCCAACTTTGAATGACTATCTATGGAGGCTATTGTACCAACCATCTCAATATGGACTTTTTTGCTTAGTTTTGCGTAGTTCTCGAAGGATTCTCTGATATTTCTCACTAAAGCCTCAGCCCTTATCTGGTTTTCATCATCAATATCATGAATTTCCTCAATATTTACGAGGTAGAAATCCTCATTTGGCAAATATTCCCTTATGATTCCCCTCTTCTTGCCTTCAACCAGTACTTTAACAGTCCCGTCAGGAAGGCGTAAAAGCTGTATAATGGTCCCAATGGAACCAACCTTATGGATATCATTTTCCATCGGCTCATCCTTCTGAGCGCTCTTTTGGGCTGCCATAAATATTCCCTTTTCATATTTCATGGCCGACTCTAAGGCTGCAATGGACTTTTCTCTCCCTACAAATAGGGGAACAATCATATGTGGAAAAACAACCACATCTCTCAGGGGAAGGAGTGGAACGGATATGATCATTTCTTCCTTTTCCTTTTCCTTGTTCTTTATGAAATCAAACATGTTTTTCTTTCCTGTTGTATTCCGTTTTATATTTAAGCCGTTTCTGTTTTTTTCTCAAAAATAAATATTGGTTTTTCCTTGTTTAAAACGACATCCTCACTGATGACGCATTCCCGCACATCCCGCCGGGAAGGAATATCATACATAATATCAAGCATGGTGTTTTCCAGTATCGACCGTAGACCCCTCGCTCCCGACTTTCGCTCAACAGATAATTTTGCAATTGCCCGGAGAGCTCCATCTGTGAATTTCAATCTCACATTTTCAAGGTCAAACATTTTCTTATACTGCTTGATAATGGCATCCTTGGGTTCAATTAATATTTTTATCAGATCATCCTTATCCAGCTCATTCAAGGTAGCAATTACCGGCAAACGCCCTATAAACTCAGGAATCATGCCATATTTCAACAAATCTTGCGGCTGAACCTCGGACAGCAATTCACCAATTTTTTTCTCTTTCTTGCTCTTGATATCGGCTCCGAACCCCATCATCGTGGCGCCGCTTCTCTTGGCAATAATATCTTCCAGATTATGAAAAGCCCCTCCGCAGATAAAGAGGATATTCGTTGTATCCACCTGAATAAATTCCTGCTGTGGATGTTTCCTCCCACCCTTTGGAGGGATATTCGCCAGGGTTCCCTCTATGATCTTGAGAAGCGCCTGCTGCACCCCTTCACCGGATACATCCCTTGTAATAGAAGGATTGCCCGATTTTTTTGCTATCTTATCAATTTCGTCTATATAGACTATCCCCTTTGACGCTCTCTCAACATCATAATCCGCATTCTGAAGCAAACTCAGGATAATGTTTTCAACATCCTCCCCTACGTATCCTGCTTCTGTAAGAGTTGTTGCGTCCGCTATTGTAAACGGCACATTCAACATCTTCGCAAGGGTCTTGGCCATGAGGGTTTTTCCTGACCCGGTCGGCCCGATCAGCAAGATATTGCTCTTCTGAATTTCAACACCGTCGAGATCGCCATGGGAAAACAATCTCCTATAGTGATTATAAACGGCTACAGAAAGAACTTTTTTGGGTCTCTCTTGACCGATGACATACTGATCGAGAAATTTCTTTATGCTCTTCGGTTCCGGTATGCCCTTTTGAAATTCTTGACTTACCGATGCTTCACATTCTTCTTCAATGATACATCTACACAATTCAATGCATTCATCACAAATATATGCAGCAGGTCCGGCGACCAGCTTTCTTACTTCATTCTGCGTCTTCCCGCAAAATGAGCAGAAAAGTACACCCTGACTGCTCTGATGATCTTTGATTTTTTTAACCATTGAACTATACCTCTTTCACCGTGTTCTACGTTCTTTTTAGAATAATATCATCAATGATGCCATATTCCTTCGCCTGATGACCCGTCATATAATAATCCCTTTCCGTATCTGCATGTATCTTTGAAAGAGGTTGGCCAGTGAGTTCAGCAAGAATATGATTTAATTCTTCTTTCAACCGCAATATCTCCCGCGCCTGTATATCGATATCTGTCGCTTGACCCTGGAAACCTCCAAGCGGCTGATGAATCAATATTCTTGCATGGGGAAGCGCGGTTCTTTTGCCCTTTTTGCCCGCTGCTAAAAGAAGTGCGCCCATGCTTGCTGCTTGACCCATACAAACGGTACAGATATCCGGTTTAATGTACTGCATGGTATCATAAATCGCAAGCCCGGCACTTACAGTGCCTCCCGGCGAATTCAGATAGAAAAATATTTCCTTATCCGGATCTTCCGATTCCAGATAGAGCATCTGGGCGATGACTAAATTTGAAACATCATCATCAATAGCCGTGCCAAGAAAGACGATCCTGTCTTTCAGAAGCCTCGAATAGATGTCAAAGGCTCTTTCTCCTCTGCCATCCTGTTCAACCACCATAGGAATCAGGGGCATTTACCGACCTCCATGTTGCCTTTATTCTATATTAACCACATTCATTGTGGATTTTTCTTCAATAAATTCAAATACTTTTTTTGTCAGGATTTCATTGGTCAAATTATCTACCATATCTTTTTCTTCAAGAGATTTTTTAAATTCATCGAAGTTCTGCCCTCTCCGCAGTGCCATCTCCTTTATTTTTTCTTCTATTTCCCCACTATCCACCGTTATGGACTCTTTAGCTGCAATATGCTTCATCAGAAGAACGGATTTGACTATTCTGGTTGCCTCTTCTCTGTACATTTCCCTGTATTTAGCGCTCAACTCATCAATTTCTCCTGTATTCATTCCACGTGAAGCCATTCTCTTGCGAGTATCCACCAACATGTAATAAATCTGTCTTTCAACATACGATGGTGGTGCGTCAAATTCGTTTTTTTCAAGCAATTTTGTTACGATCAGAACTTTCAAGGCCGTTTCCGAGTTCGCTTTATTCTCTTCTTCCAGGTTTTTTTTAATATCCAGCTTGAGGTCTTCAAGTGTCTCGTATTTTTCAAAGTTGCGAATAAAATTTTCATCTATCTCGGGTAATTTTCTTTCCTTGATGTTCTTTACAGTAACTGAAAATACAACATTCTTTCCGGCTATACGCTTAATTCTATATTCCTCCGGAAATTTGACTTCTATCTGTTTTGTTTGGCCCTTCCTCAACCCGATTATCTGATCCTCAAATCCAGGCACAAACATTGAGGATCCAATTTCAAGAAGGTAATTATCAGCCGTCATTTCTTTAAGGGACTCCCCGTCCAGGGTGCCTTCAAAGTCGATGACAGCGAAATCACCTCCTTTAATATCTCTATCTTCACTAACCTCTTCCATCGTGCCGAACATATTCCGGATCTCTTGAAGCCTTGATTCAATATCACTTTCTGTAACTTGTTTTTCTTCTTTTTCAAGTATCAGCCCTTCATAGTCCTTTGGGTCGATGGCGGGTTCCACTTCAACGGTTGCTGTAAAGATAAAACTCTTATTATCTTCAATTCCGTTTTGATCAATATCAGGTTGCGTTACCGCAATAATCCCTTTTTCTTTAAGGGCGTCCCAGTAATACTTATTAACAAGATTCGTTATCGTTTCTCCCTCGACATGCTCCTTATACGTTGTTTCCAGAATCTTTCTTGGCACCTTGCCCTGCCGGAACCCTTTTATTTTTGCGTTCTTTCCTACATCACGATATACTTCATCGAGTTCATTTTTAACATCCATCCAAGAAATATCAAATAAAAGCTTCTTTTTTACAGAACTTATTTCTTCAACTTGCACAGCAACAGTCGCTTCACTCACAACACTATACTCCTTAGTATCGAATTTTTACTTCTCTTGGTAAAACTCATGTGAGAGAGGGGTTTTTGGAACCAGCGCCACACCCGCAGTCTGAAAATAGTAACGAACGCCCATGATGTCAAGGGAAAATGTCATTTTGTCTACGTAACAAGTCCGCTTTAATGATGGATGAATCTCTTTACGTGTATAAAAAAAGGTCAGGCCATAAATGCCTAACCTGATGTAAATTACATTGGTGCGAGAGAGGAGATTTGAACTCCTATGGTGTTAACCGCTGGATCCTAAGTCCAGTGCGTCTGCCAATTCCGCCACTCTCGCATGGTTCAAGTATAGTTCTATATATTAATAACACAATAAATTGTCAACTTCAGTCTTATCTTGACCTTGACATGGACACCCCGTTATGCTCTTTTCAGCCGTTAAACTTTCCCGCCCCGCTTTCTTCGGGGATATGGGGATATATTGATAAAGAATCTTCGGTGAAAGGAAAGTTGATATGCAATTTAAACCTGTAACAGTTGATGATTATCCGTCATTGAAAAAATACTTTGAAAAACAATCATTTCAGCTAAGCACCTACTCTCTTTTCTCCATTATTGTGTGGAGCAGTCAACATTTAAGAACTTTTTTTTTCGTTGAGAATGACACACTGGTTATTCTCAATGAACTTGACAATCAACCTGAAGAGCGCCACCTGATTCTTCCCCTTTCCCTTACAGGGGTCATTACCCCTGATTTTCTTTACAACCTTGCAAAAACAGTAGGGATCAGGAAGTATTGTTTTATCCCCGAAACGTTCCTTTCAATGCATGATCAAAACCAAATAGAATCTTATTTCACAGTTTCCGAACAGCCGGAGTTCGATGACTATATCTACCTTATGGAAGACCTTGTCCATCTCAGAGGGAATAAGTTTGCCAAGCAGAGAAATTTAATCAACCAGTTTCGCAAGACCCATCTGAGTAAAGGGACGGTGCGTATTGAAATGATAACCGTTGATAACTATATAGATTGCATGGAGTTTCTCAAGATATGGTGTGTTCAGCACAATTGCGATCTTGATAGTAATGGAAGTCTGGCCTGCGAAAAAATGGCTGCCATCAATGCCCTGAGAAACCTTGATCGTTTGGATTCAAAAGGTATTTTGATTCGAATCGATGGTGTTGTGAGCGCTTTCGGAATCTGCTCACATCTTACACACGATATGGGAATTCTCAATTTTGAAAAGGCATTTTCCAACATTAAAGGACTTTATCAGTTCCTGGATAATGAATGTGCAAAGCGCCTTTTCAGTAGTTACAAATATATCAACAAGGAAAGTGATATGAGCCTGCCCAATTTAGCCCAGTCGAAAAACTCATACAATCCGGTTATGAAATTAAAATCCTATTGTCTAACCGTCGTCAGTTGACGCCCTCGCAAAAAGTCCCCCAACCTGTCATTCCCACGAAGAGACTGTGTCACAATAGGGGAAAATGTCATTCCGAACGAACGTGAGGAATCTTAGTATGTTAATATTATTCATTTAGATTTCTCGCGTTGCTCGAAATGACAAGAAAGATATTTTTACTGTTACGCCCCCTCAGCCTTCCACAATTCGGAGCATGCGGGTTTTGATCCCGGTCAGTCTATTGTCATCAAAGAACGCCATCGGTCCCGATTGGTTTCACAGGGAAGCCCCCTCAATTTAAGCATGGCGATAATATTTGCCTCATTAAAACGTAAATATGGATTCACCCTGAACTCGTCAGCCAGGGTTGATAACACATGGTTCGGATTATATTTTCTTAAATAAACAGGGATGTCCTCATTGTCAGGCTCAATCATTTTTGCAAATGACATGGCGTCTTTTACGTAATCATGACCGGCATAAATGATGGTTTCATCAGGTAATGACATGAGTTTCATGATTGTTTCATAATAACCATCGAGATCACCTGAAAAACAATTACCTATCGTGCCATTGAACAGGGTGTCTCCTGATATCAATATCTTCCCTGCATGAAAACATACTGAATCATCTGTGTGACCCGGCGTGTTGTAGATATTTATGTTTTCGCCTTCAAGTTCAATCTTTCTTTCTTTAATCAGATCGTGGTAATTTAAAGCATGAGTATTTGATTGACGGATGAAATGGCTGTTCCCGCTTGTATGGTCATAATGACCATGTGTGTTTGCGATAAAAAGAAGATTCAACTTCCTGTACTGAATGAAATCAAAAATTTCTTTGAAGGCTCCGCCGTCGATAACCACGGCATCCTTCCGTCCGTGAATCAAATAACCAAAATTATCGCCGCCATATCGAAATTGATTAACGTTTAACAAGTGAGACACCTCCTGATTAAATTAAAACACATCTCAAGAAACTATCTTGTTGATCCATATTCGGAGAAATGATAACAAATATCTGTTGTTATTGATATTACCACGAATAAGAGAGGTTTGACAAAATTAAATTTTTCATTGTGAACGACGTGACATCATCTCGTAAATAAAACAGTGGGGGGATTTATCCATGAAAATCCTGAACGAATTACGTGAAACAGGACGCAATCCATATAAGTACGGAATCGAATGTAAAAGAGCTGCAAATAAAAAAATGGTCGGATATTTTTGTTCCTATACGCCGGAAGAACTGATTTTTGCCGCCGATGCCCACCCCTTCAGAATTTTTGGCAGCAGTGAGAAGATCCAACTCTCTGATTCCCACTTGCAGTCATACTGTTGCTCCCCTGTGCGGAGAGCCCTTGAAGACGGTTTATCCGGGCAGCTTGATTTTTTAGATGGCGTTGTTTTCCCCCATACCTGCGATTCCATTCAGAGACTGTCGGATATATGGCGGCTGAATCTCTCATTTGCCTTCCATCTGGATGTCGTTTTACCCGTAAAATTAAATACGGAAAGCGCAAGAGCTTATTTCACAGACGTCATCAGGACGTTCAAGGAAGATTTGGAAACTGTCCTTCAGACCAGGATATCACATGAAAATCTGAAGCATGCTATTACCATTTACAATCAGATTCGGAGGGGGGTTCAAAGGATATACGAATTGAAGCGAAACAATCCCGATATTATCAAAGGAAGCGATCTTTATCATATCGTCAGATCCTCCATGATCGTGGACCGGAATCTCCTTCCGGAAACGTTGAATGCAATCGTTACTGAACTCGAATCAAAAAACCATGTGAAATCAATCGACCGGAAACGTCTTATCCTGACAGGCAGCGTCTGTAATCATCCGGACATCTATCAAGTAATCGAAGAAGCCGGCGGGGTGGCC
>JAPLJQ010000099.1 GCA_026388495.1 Deltaproteobacteria bacterium
CATGGCTCATGGATCCATCCGGTTCAGTCTTAGCATCTTTAACACGGAAGAGGAAATAAGCGTCGTTATTGAAAAGATGCCGTCCATTATTGAGAGGTTGCGCAGCATGTCCCCATACTGGGATGCGGTCGGTCAGGCAGGTGCCGTCCGGTAAAGGAGGTGAGGTTACTGTGGTAGATACATCAAGAACAAAAGAATGTAAGGCAGATATTACCATTACCCGTCGTTATCGCGAAGAAATCCCGGCGATTGTCGATCAGCTCGTGTCATCCTGTAACCGGAACGATTGCTTTGATCATGTCGGCCCGGAACCAATTCCCTCCCGCGAGACCATCATCGACATACTCCACAGGGCAAGTCGCATTCTCTATCCCGGTTATTTTGTTCCTGCCCGCGTGGATCAGGTCAATGTAGGTTATTATTTTGGCCAGGAAGTAACCGGCCTTTTTGAAGCCCTCTCTGAGCAGATCAGGCTGGCCATCCGGCATGACTGTATCCGTCACGATCAGCCGTGTACAGACTGTGATGAACGCGGACAAAGGGCCGCTATCGACTTTTTACGCGGCGCACCCTATTTACGACAGCTGTTGGCGACCGATATTCTTGCCGCCTATGAGGGAGATCCGGCAGCCGGTGGCTTTGATGAAATCATCTTCAGTTATCCGGGGCTTTTCGCCATCACGGTGTATCGTATTGCCCATCAGTTGTATCATCAGAAAATCCCCCTGATCCCGCGCATTATGACCGAATATGCCCATAGCAGAACCGGAATCGATATCCACCCCGGCGCCCACATCGGAGAAAGCTTCTTTATCGATCATGGCACGGGGGTGGTAATCGGGGAAACAACGACCATTGGCAGGCGGGTCAGACTCTATCAGGGTGTAACGCTGGGCGCCCTCTCATTGAGCCGTGAAGAGTGCGAAAACCTTAGAAATAAAAAGCGCCATCCCTTGATTGAAGACGACGTCATCATTTATGCAAATGCCACGGTGCTTGGAGGAAATACGGTCATCGGAGCCCGGTCAGTGGTCGGTGGAAACGTCTCGATTACCGATACGATTCCGCCGGATACGGAAGTGTTTCTGAAAAAACCGGAACTGATATTCAGGGGGAAAAACGTTCCTCTCAATCCCTGATCGACCATAGGAAATGAAAAAAGAAGAGGGGTCAAAACCGTTCAGGCTTTGGCCCCTCTTCTTTTTTACATGCATTAATAGGTTATTTTAGTGGGCTTCTTCCATCGCCCCAACGAAGTATATCATGGACAAGATCATAAAGACGAGGGTCTGGATGACGGATATTAACACTTTCAGCACAAGAATGGGCATCGGAACAAGGAAGGGAGCCAGCAGGAATAATACGGCTACAACAATGTGTCCACCTTCGATATTTCCAAATAGTCGCACGGTAAGCGACAGGGGACGAACCATGTGACTGACAATTTCAATCGGCACCATAATGGGTACCAGCCACCACACGGGGCCCATGAACTGTTTGACGTATTTGAACCCGTGAACCTTGACGCCTATGATATGCGTCAGGAGAAAAACGATGATTGCCATGGAAGCGTTCGTGTTGAGATTGGCCGTGGGGGATCCAAAACCGGGAACAAGGCCTAAAAGATTTGACGTGAGGATAAAAAAGCCTATTGTGGCAATCAAAGGAAAGAACTTCCTGCCTTCATGTCCCATGGTGTCGGTTATCAGGGAATCGAACCCGCCTATGACGACTTCCATGGCGTTCTGGAACTTACCTGGGTATATATCCATCCGACGCGTCGCAAGGAAACCACACAGAATCAGCAAAGCCATGACAAACCAGGTATACATCACGTGGTCTGGGATAAAGTGATTTTCAAGAAATGACAGAGAATGCATTGTTTAACTAACCTCCTCAACGCTATTTTTTTTTGAATACGCCATAACGACGGTGAATACAATGTTAATCATGACAAGAGAAAGGCCAACCAGCAGGCCGACGACATCTGCGATGTCCTCAGAAATGATAAAGTAAAGAACGACCGCGGTGACCACAAATCTGATAAAATACTTAAAAAATATGGATGACCTCGATCCCTCCGCAAGCAGGTGAAAAACGCTTCTCAGGTCGCGGTCAAGCCAGTGAAAATTAACAATACTGATAAGTCCTCCCAGCAGGAGCCCGAAACAAAACCTGGCAGGCATGAACGGAAGACTCAAAACAAGAAATACTCCCAGAACGATCCAGTTGCTTGTTTCAATCTTCTTTTGGATGGGGTCTTTTTCTATGTGATTCACTTTTCAGACACGTAATGACCGGCTTTTCATCCGGGAAATATTTTTTAACGATCCAATATATATTTCTGAAGCCGACAAAAATCCCAATCAGCAAAAAAGTGATGGTGAGTTTATGTCCTGTTCCAAATTTACCGTCTAAATAGGCTCCCAGGAAAAGGCATCCAAAAATGGCCAAAACCATGACTATGCCGATGCTGCTGGCATAAGCCATCTGAAGGTACATCTTTCTTGATGCCTTACCCATTTGCGTGGCGCTCCTTAGCATGAACGGAAAGGGAAGTCAAACAAAAAAGTCATGACGATGACGCATCACGGTACCAGTCAATGGTCTTCTTAAGCCCCTCTTCAAAGGTTGTCTTCGCGCGGAATCCAAATTCTTTAAAGGCCCTTGTGGTGTCAAGCATTCGGCGCGGCTGACCGTCCGGTTTCGTTTTGTCCCAGACGATCCGGCCTTTGAAGCCTGTCAGCTCAACGATGAGATGAACGAGGTCTTCTATGGATATTTCGAAGCCGGCGCCGATATTGACGGGATCGCTCTTGTTATATCCCTCCGTGGCAAGGATGATCCCCTCCGCGGCGTCTTCCACATAGATAAATTCGCGGGTTACCTTTCCCGTTCCCCAGACCACAATTTCGTCTTCACGATTCAGGATGGCATCCACGCATTTTTTGATAAGCGCCGGGATCACATGAGAGGAGCGGGGATCAAAGTTGTCGCCCGGCCCATAGAGATTCACGGGAAGAAGGAAAATGGCGTTGAAACCATACTGCCGGCGATAGGACTGGGACTGGACCAGCATCATTTTTTTTGCAAGACCATACGGGGCATTTGTTTCTTCGGGATAGCCGTTCCACAGGTCATCTTCTTTAAAGGGGACGGGTGTAAATTTCGGGTAGGCACAGATCGTTCCTAATGCCAAGAATTTGGCAATCTTCCGCAAGTATCCCTCGTGAAGGAGCTGGACGCCCATCATGATGTTGTCGTAAAAGAGAGATGCGGGATTTTCCTGGTTGAAGCCGATGCCGCCGACCTTTGCCGCCAAGTGGATGACTATATCAGGCCGGGTATCTTCGTACATCCTTATCACATCGTCGATGCGAACAAGGTTGTAGTCCGGCAAGTCTGCTATGGAAAGGTTCCAGTATCCTTTTTCGTTCAGTTTGCGGATGAGGTGACCGCCGAGAAATCCCTTGCCGCCGGTAATCGTAATCCTTTTGTCCGTTAATGCGTTCATGTGCGCCCCGCGTTTCGCATTTCACAGGAGTCATATCCCGCGTCCCGTAAGGTTTTTTCTTTTTTGGCCACCTCCATATCAGCCTCAATCATCATGTCAATCAGTTGATCGAAGCTTACCTGCGGATTCCATCCCAGGCGCTTGTTTGCTTTGGAAGCGTCTCCGAGAAGGATATCAACTTCCGTCGGGCGGAAATATTTCGGATCGATCGTGACGTATTGATGATAGTCAAGACCAAGCTTCCGGAAGACTTTTTCAACAAACTCCCTTACAGAGTGGGTCTCGCCCGTGGCAATCACGTAATCATCAGCCTCTTCCTGCTGGAGCATCAGCCACATGGCCTCGACGTAATCACCGGCAAATCCCCAGTCTCTCTTTGCTTCCAGATTTCCAAGATACAGTTTATCCCTTAGTCCCAGCTTGATCTGAGTGGCTGCCTTTGTGATTTTCCGGGTCACGAAGGTCTCGCCGCGACGGGGTGATTCGTGGTTGAACAGGATACCGTTACAGGCATAAAGGTTGTACGCCTCCCGGTAATTTTTCACCACATAATAGGCATAGACCTTGGCGGCGGCATAGGGGCTCCGGGGCTGGAAGGGAGTCATCTCGTCCTGGGGAGGCGGCGCCGCACCGAACATTTCACTCGACGAGGCCTGATAGAATTTTGCGTTGATGCCCGTTTTGCGGATGGCCTCAAGGATGCGCAGGGTCCCGGTCCCGTCCGCATTGGCAGTATATTCCGGCGTATCAAAACTCACCTGTACATGGCTCATGGCGGCCAGGTTATATATCTCATCGGGCTGCGTCTCCTGTATGATCCGTGTGATATTCATCGAATCGGTCATGTCGCCATGATGCAGAAACAGGTTCTGGTTCTGTGCATGCGGATCCTGGTAAAGATGATCGATCCTGTCGGTATTGAACAGCGACGACCGCCGCTTCAATCCATGTACAATGTACCCCTTCTTCAGCAAAAATTCAGCCAGATAGGCCCCATCCTGCCCC
>JAPLJQ010000577.1 GCA_026388495.1 Deltaproteobacteria bacterium
ATATCCGGCGTTCCCATCCCGGATACGGCGAGACCGGATTTTGAAAGAGGGTGGACATGGTTTCAGAAGAATTGCCCCCTCACTATACAATAATCTGATCCTTTTACACAGTTTTTGCCCAGTACTCTTCCATCAATCAAAATCTGGCGATAATCGATAAACATCGTCATGTGAAAAATCACCTCACTTAATCGTATTGATATAAAATAGTTTCCTCAATTGTAAATTAATTTATGTTTATTTGTACAAAAATTAAATAACTTTCAATAACTTAAAATAGTTCTGCATCACAAAATCTTGGTGATACACTATGGGTTCGGTTCAGGACATTATGCAGACGTTTGCACACAGGGACATCCGTGTTCAGTTTCCCGACCATGACGGATGGAATTTGAAACCCGTTACCTTACATGAAAATTCCGGCCTGACTGTCCGGGTTTCACGGTATTTCCACGGCCAGAACGAGCAGGCGTTCGTAGCCGTATCCTTGGAACAAAAACCTTCTGCCAGTCAAATAGCTGCGCTCAAGATGATTCCCCAAGAAGGTCTCACCTTCAAGGGTTATTTTCTGCTCGTCCCTCAGAACACTGATGTTTCTGACGTCCCCGAGGATATCAGGGTTCTTTTCATGAGCTCGTTTGGGTTCGTTGACGGCTGGCTCACCTGGATTACCAAAAAGAAAAATGCGATGCGGTATCCCGTCAGGGAGCCGGTACCTGCATGAGAGCATATTGGATTCGGACAGCGTATGAAAGAAGAACATGCAACATTAATCGGCGTATTACTCGTCATCTGTCTCCTTGCAGTCGGTCTCTTTGCAAGCTACGTCATCGTATCATAACTACAGAAAAACCGGTAAATAGTTCATGATCACACGGCACCACATCGGTCTTGCATTCGGGAGTATGCTCATTCTCTATTTCCCGCTGGTCTTGGCAAACCCGTTTGTTCTTGCAGCGATAGCCACAGGAGTCTGTACGGGAGTGATTCTGCCCGACATCCAGATGAAAAAACCCCGGCAGTTCAAAGCACTCTCCATCGCATGGATCCTTATCCAGATTTTCAAAAAAACCGTGCTACGCCTGTATCTCTTCCTGTACCGGTATATCCTCAATATGCAACATGAGACGGAAGATAAACGGCTGACTCATTCTCTTCCCGGCCTGTTCTTTCTCACAGGATTGATTGGATCGGGTATTCTCCTCCTCATGTGGGTATGTTCTGTCTCCCCGGAACTGTATTACCCCAAAATTTACCTTGCTGGTATTATTATCGGTTTACTCTTCCATTTTGTAGAGGATACCTGCACAAAAAAAGGTCTGTTTCTATTCTATCCGTTTAACGAAACGTATCGCATCTCCGGCAGTATCCGGCCCTGCAACATGGATGATTCACGCATTCGTCTCTTCCATCTCCATCTCCTCGTTGTCATCGTCGCAATAATCCTACTCTATTGCACCGGATTCTGCCCTTATTACTTAAAATGGCCGGTGAGTATCGCTGCGCTGGTAACCTGCATTACTCTGATGATGTACCATGCTGAAGTTAGGATAACATGCCTGCCAGATCCCTATAAACCCGTGAATTAAGTGTGATCCGCACCGGTTGAACCATGTCACAGGATGTTGACGCAATACGCAAACATCCCGAAAACCGGGACTGAAAATCATCGACCGGCATCCCGAAGATGGGGTATCCGTGATCATGAACTCACATGTCCGGGATCATACCTTCTTCTCCTCTGATAAAATTGCCATTATGCAGCATGGCACATTCATGACATATGACCCTAGACTTGGAAGGTCATCACCGAAAACAATCTGAAAATAAAAAAATTTGGAAACAATGAATTAAACTATTTCAGTACATTGGCAATTTCATTCAAATGATCCACAACTCTTCTGACCACTTCCGCATTGCCTTCACCTACCGCGAGATCAATAGCAACTACTAATTCATCATTCTCAAATATAGCAAATACACCTTTCTTCGCAGCCCACTGTTCAAGTAACGGCCATACATCATCGGCGCGACCAAATTGACCTCGGGAGAAGACCAACCAAAACGGAGTTATTCCATAAGTTTTCCAGAGACGGAAATGAATTCCAAACCAAATTCCAACCTTTTTCCTACTTGAAATTCTTGCATAGCGTCCGATTCTTTCCCAAGATACTGACTCTTTAAGATGTCCGATATTCAGGACGCCTTCAGTAGCTGCCAAGTCAATAGATTCATGCACAACTCTAGTCAACTGAAGAAAGAATGCAGGTATTCGTTGGTCGGAGACTCTCTCAGATGATATTGGCACAAAAACATCACTGTCAGCCGCTTCGCAGAGTGCTCGCAACTGGAGCAGATCACTTCTCGCAGAAGGATCGTCAGCGACCTCAAGTTCTAATGTAGAAAGCAACACTGTCCAAGATGTGAGCGCGAGTATCGGGCCAATTTTTGTCTTAACAGAATGAACGATGATACCAGAAGGCGTATCCCATTTTTTTGCCGAAATACGGGCGTCTTTAAGTCTACGACTCAGTTCGCGCCACATGGGTTGCTCCCGTTCATCTGGCACAACTACTAAAAGAATCGAGAGTTGAGGATATTCGGCAAGCTGCTCCAGATAAGTGAGGGGTTGATTATCTGTCAGGCCAGCCCAAAACTTGTTTTCGACAAAGACACGCGGTTCGTTTTCATTATCATCGCCCCTCAGATTAGTGCGGATGTTATCTTCAGTCTGCTGAGTCCGGAACCGAAGATCTGGCATGTCTGAGGCGATACCACGAAGAAGTCGCATCATGCCGTTTCGGGCAGATTTGTTGGAATGAAGGATGTACGCGAGAGCCTCAGTAGCAACGTCTTCATTAACATTGGAGAATCGATTTTGAACAATGTGACTGAATACAGTTGGCATGATTATTGATTGTTTAGTGATTAAAA
>JAPLJQ010000022.1 GCA_026388495.1 Deltaproteobacteria bacterium
TCGACATGCTCCGCGATAACCGGTCTGAGATATTCCTGGGCGGTCAGCCGGGTGACGGGGTGATTCCACCATCCCTCTTCCACCAGGGGCACAAATAAAGGGCAAGCCTTGGAAAAAACACGGATGTCGGGAGCGAACCGGTGGATGGCTCGAGCATATGCGTTGCTGTTAATCGTGGCGGGTGTGCCGATGACGCCCACGTGTTTGGAGCGCGATTCCTCGCTTGCCTTGCGGGCGCCGGCTTCGATTACATCGAGCACAGGCACGGGAGACAGGTCTTTGACGGCCTCATGGGCGACAGCCGCCATGGTGTTGCAGGCAACGATAAGGAGTTTGACATCCTTTTGCAGCAAAAACTGCGTGATCTCTTTTGCGTACCGGGTGATCGTTTCCGGCGACTTTACCCCGTACGGCACCCGGGCCGTGTCACCGAAATAAATAATATTTTCAAAGGGCAGCCGTTCCATGAGGGCGCGAACGACGGTGAGGCCGCCGATACCGGAATCAAAGACGCCAATGGGCTGAGTGGGGCTTGGTTGCATAGGATATTGTTCACCCATTTTTTGTATGGATCATACCAGAATCTGGCGTCTATATCATTTTAAAATTTCGGGCGCCCGTTTTTTTTCCGGGCGAGAGAAACTTCTCATTGAAAATGTTAAGGAATTCACATATAGAATCGGGTGTAACCTCCGGAGTGATTCAAAGGAAAAGGACCCTATGGAAACGTCCAGAATTCAGAATATTGTATTTTTCACCGCACTGATACTTGTTACCCTCTTGTTTCTGTACCTCTTGCAGCCGTTCTTCTTTCCCGTTTTCTGGGCAGCCGTGATAGCGGGCATTTCCAATCCTTTATTCAGGCGGGTGAACGGAAAGCTGAATCGCCCCACTCTGAGCGCCGCCGTTGTGCTTGCAATGGTTATTCTCATCATCATCTTGCCCGGAGGGATTATTGGCACCCTGCTCTTTTCCGAATCCTTGCAGATGTACAACGCCATGAACACGGAGGGCGATGATATCGGAAAAAGTATCGAAACCATCACGGGGGCGATAAGAAACAATCCTTATGTGGCCCGCCTTCATCTGGACGAGAAGTTCCTCACGGATAAATTTTCCGAAATCGCAAGAAGCATTTCCAATTTCATGTTTGTGAATCTTAAGGACCTTACTCAGAACACCCTCCTTTTTGTCGTTCAGTTTGCCGTCATGCTGTATACGCTGTTTTTCTTCATTCGTGACGGCGATAAATTTTTAGGCATGGCGATAAAATTCATAACCTTCGGCGAGAACAGAGAAAAGATTCTTTATGAGCGATTTGTTGCCACTGCGAGGGCCACCCTCAAGGTAACATTGATTATCGGAGGGTTTCAGGGTTTTTTAGGAGGCCTGATATTCTGGTTTACCGGCATTGAAGGCGCCCTCGTCTGGGGCGCTGTCATGGTGTTCACGGCGATAGTCCCCGTCGTCGGTTGTTCCATCATATGGGCTCCCGCCGGTGTGATCATGTTGCTGACCGGACATACCTGGGAGGGTGTTCTGATTCTTGCCGCCGGTGTCTTTGTGATCAGTATGGTGGACAATTTATTACGTCCCGTATTGTTAGGCAGGGATGTGCAGATGCATCCTTTACTGATTTTTTTATCCACCCTGGGAGGGATTTCGTTGTTCGGCTTTTCCGGATTTGTCATCGGTCCCATCATCACTTCCCTGCTGCTCGCCATCTGGGCCATGTACGATCAGTTTTACCGGGATACAATATCCTGAATTCAGACGAGATATTCCATTCACAAAACGCATTTTTCAAACGTCTCGTATCTTAAGCTCCTCTGCCCGAAATCATCGAAAGATTATTTGAGTTATTGAATAGATGATGGCAGAAATCAACGCCGACATGGGGATTGTCAGTATCCAGGCCCAGACGATATTGCCCGCCACCCCCCAGCGAACGGCGGTGAGGCGTTTCGTTGCGCCGACCCCCACAATGGCCCCTGTGATGGTATGGGTCGTACTGACAGGGATGCCGGCAAGGGATGCCCCGATAATGGAAACGGCCGCCGCTGTTTCCGCACAGAATCCCCCTATGGGCTGAAGTTTTGTGATCTTGGTCCCCATGGTCTTGACGATACGCCACCCCCCCGACATGATTCCCAGAGAGATGACTGTGTAACACGTGACGACTACCCAGAATGGAACATAAAAGGTTGGACCGAGGTATCCCTGGGTGTAAAGAATAATGGCAATGATTCCCATTGTTTTCTGGGCGTCATTGGTGCCATGACCCATGCTGTATACCGCGCATGAGACGAGCTGAAGTTTTCGGAACAGTTTGTCTGATCGGGAGACAGTGGAATGCTGGCTGAGGTTGAGGACCAGGATCATCATGACCAGTCCAAGTCCCATTCCAATGGCGGGAGAGAGAACAATGAAAATGGTTGTCTTTGAAATGCCTTCCCATATGAGGATTTCGTTTCCTGCCTTCAAAAGACCGGCGCCGATGAGACCACCGATGAGGGCATGGGAAGAACTGCTGGGGAGCCCGAAATACCATGTGATGATATTCCAGATGATAGCCCCTCCCAGGGCGGCGAGGATAAGCAGATTGTCCACGATATTCGGATTGATGATACCGGTGCCTATGGTGGTGGCGACGTGGACCCCCATAAAGAAGAAGGCCGAAAATTCGAAGAATGCAGCCCAGAGGACCGCATTCCGGGGAGAAAGAACCCTGGTCGATACGATCGTCGAAATGGCATTGGCAGAGTCATGGAAGCCATTGAGAAAATCGAAAAACAGGGCTACCAGAATAAGAAAAACAACGAATCCAAAGGAATCAACCATGTTTCAGGACGATACCTTCCACAATATTTGAGACATCCTCACAGACATCGATGGCCTCTTCGATCCGCTCAAAGATTTCCTTCCATTTAATCAACTCAATGGGATCTTTTTCACACTCAAAAAGGTGGGCCATCGTCATTCTCAGGACAATGTCCCCTTCGTTCTCCAGGGTGTTGATTTCCACGCAGGCGTCGAGGATCATCTTGGCGTTTTTCATGTCCCTTAAGGCATGAACGATGATTTTCAGCTTCTTGATTGCCTTGTTTAAGATTTTGGCCTGCTCGATGATTTCTCTGGCGGGCTCTTTTACTTTGTATAGAGACATCCTCGCGGCGGAGGCCTCGATCATATCCAGGATGCTGTCCATCTTGTTGACGAGATCGTAAATATCTTCTCGATCGATGGGGGTGAGAAAGGTTTTGTGCATCTTCTCGTAGGTTCTGTGGGTGATAACGTCGGCTTCATGCTCCAGCTCTTTGAGCTTGGCGATCTTCGGTTCCGTGTATTCATAGTGTTGAACCATATCGAGAAAGAGTTCTCCTCCCTCTTCGATTTTGTTTATCAACTCTTCAAATAGATCAAAGAACTTTTCTTCTCTGGGAATCAGTCTCATCAGATGTACCCTCCGTGATGATTCGTTGTGTTGGTGATACCCTGTGAGTCGGCATATATGCAATTACCAGCCGGCGCATCCCCTCTACCGGATTATTACAAAAAAAGCAACATATTTTGGTTATGGACGGATAGCCTTTACGTAGATAACCTTGTCATCTCCGGGTGCGTAAAAATCCTTCAGGACGGCTTCTTTCCGGTAGCCGCATGCGCGATGAAACATCCTGGTTGTTCTGTACTGATCCCGGGAGGAGGTCTCAATATAGATGTGTTGGCCTCCCTGTTTCTCAATCGCCTCTTCGGTCTTCACCATGAGCGATTTCCCGATTCCCAACCGGCGAAAATCGATATGAACGGCGAGCCAGTAAATATCATAACTGCTCATGGTAGCCGGTACGGGGCCGAAACAGGTGTAGCCGATAATCCTGCCGGTCAATTCGCCAAAGAGAAAAAGGTAACCGCTCTGGAGCCCTTTCGACAAATTTTCTTCAACAAGTTCCACGGCGATTCCGACTTCCGCCTCAGAAAAAAATCCCGTCGATTCAACAAGTTGTCGAACGTCATCTCGATCTGAGAGTCTTACGTCCGTACGATATGTGATGTCCACATTCATAGATGGATTTAATAAACTTGGAATTTGAAATAGTTACTCATGGCAAATATTGGAAACGCAAGGCTTCCTGAATGATCCGTTCAATCGCCCGGTTAAACGTAAGTCCGCCTTGTGCCACGGCGGTGGCAAAGCCGCCATCGGGTGACAGGCAGGGATTTGTGTTGACTTCGAGGATCCATGCGTAGTTGTTTACATCCACACGGAAGTCGACCCTTGCATACCCCCGCAAGTTGAATAGATACCAGCACTGGATGGCCAGATCGGTCAATTGTGTTAGAAGCGGTTTATCTTCCTCCGGGAAATCGAAACGTCTTGGCGTGTGGTGATACTCAAAGGAATCTTCGACCCATTTGGAACGGTAATCGACAACTTTTGCCTTATCCGGCGGATAATCAAGGAACTGAATTTCGGCGGGCGGCAAAACCTCCGGTCCTGTGTCGCCCGCAAGAAGGGATAGATTGAATTCCCTTCCATCGATAAACGGTTCGGCAAAACAGGTCATGCCGAGCCGTTCCTGTTGAGACAGGATGGCCTGGCGGAGATGATTACCGTCTTTTGCATATATGATGGAATGTTCATCCAGCCAGACGGAGGCATGTTCCCAGATTGCCTTGATGATATAAGAGCCTTCCTTGAACAGGCTCTGCCTGTCATCAGCCAGAAATGACGGGGGAGTGGGCATTTCTTTCGCGTCAAGGAGTTTTTTCGCAAGAACCTTGTTTGATGTCAGAAACATGGCATCCGTTTTTGCACCCGTGTAGGGGATGTTTAGCGAATCCAGGATGGCAGGGGCGATGTGTATCAGCCCGCCATGGCCATCGATAGACTCCACAAGATTAAAAACGACATCCGGCCGGATGCCTGCGAGAATGTCGATGACCTTTTTGAAATCCATCGAGACAGGGAGAGCGACCGGCGTATGGCCCAGTTCCGCGAGGGAGCGGCATACGGCCTCGACCTGAACGAGGACGTCCTGTTCGTCCACACCGGCGTTTTCCTGCACGTCACCGTGTAATACGACGGCATTCATACAAGATCCTCAACGAGGATGCGTTTCCGGGCGGAACGCATGATCATGGAAATGAGCTCGTGATAGGGTATCCCCACCAGGTTGCAGATAATGGGCAGATCCGAATGAACGGGGTGCAACCCTGCCAGGGGGTTTATTTCCATCACATTGGGATACCCCGCTGCGTCGGCGCGCAGATCAATTCTGCCTCCATCCCTGCATCCGAGGGCCCGCCAGGCGGCAAGGGCAATCTCTTCCGCATTCCGGGCCATGTCGTCGTTGACAAGGTTGTATTCCACCAGAGATTCATAGTTTTCCTTGTTTGTAAAAGAATAGACGTCCCGCTCGGCTTCTTCTCTCAAATGAATTTCCATGACTCCGAGAGCAACAGCTTCTTTTCCTGTGCCGACAATGCCTACGGTGAGCTCCCGTCCGGGGAGAAACGATTCAACAAGGACGGGTTGACGGTATTTTTTCAGGAGAGTCCCGCATACCTGCTTCAATTCCCGTTCCGAGGAGATTTTTGAGGCTGCCGTAATGCCCTTGCCGGTTCCCTCTGCAACGGGTTTGGCAAAAAGAGGAAAGGGGATCTCCAGGGATGTGAGGTCATCTTCTGTTTCAATGACAATAAAATCAGGGGTGGGGATGCCGACGTCGCGGAGAACACGCTTGGCCATGCCTTTGTGAAGGGTAAGAGTCAGCGCAAGGGGGTCGGAAAAGGTATAAGGAATGCCGTATGCTTCAAGAAGGGCGGGAATCTGCGCCTCCCTGCCAAATCCATGCAACCCTTCTGCGATGTTGAAAACCATATCCCACCGGTCTCCGGATATCAGTCGCGTGACAAGAGCCTTGACATGTCCGATGCGATCAGGCCGGTAACCGGAAAACAGGAGAGCTGCCTCAAGGGCCTCGATGGTATCTAATCGGTCGAACTCTGCCGTCTCTTCTTCCGTGTATCCCTCGGCAAGGTAATCATCCCGGAGATCGTATGTGAGTCCGATCTTCAAACTTGTGTTCCCCTGCAGTCGTTCCTTTCCGGCTTGGGGTTCATGGGGTGCAACGGCTGTCCGGATAATGAAAGATCCGTCCCTGGTAATTTCTGAGAATCAGGTGGTTGCCTTCATGGCCTATGACGTATTCGGGAAGCAGGGGGATTTTACCGCCCCCGCCCGGAGCGTCTATGACATAGGTCGGCACGGCGTAGCCTGTCGTGTGTCCTCTTAATCCGCCAATGAGGTCAAGGCCTGTGTTTACGGATGTGCGGAAGTGGGATGATCCGGGTATCGGGTCACATTGATAGAGATAATAGGGTTTCACCCGTATTTTGAGCAAACCGTGGACAAGCCGCTTCATGGTATCCATGTTGTCGTTGATCTTATGGAGGAGAACTGTCTGACTTCCGAGAGGAATGCCGGCATTGGCCAGTCGGGTGCACGCCTGGCTCATCTCGGGGGTTATTTCATCGGGATGGTTTACATGGATGCTTATCCAGAGGGGATGGAACCGTTTTAAGGTGTAAATGAGCTGCGTTGTGATCCGTTGAGGCATGACGACGGGTACCTTGGTCCCGATCCGCAGGATCTCCAGATGGGGTATTTCTTTCAACCGGGATAACAGCCATTCCAGCTTCGAGTCTGACAGGGTCAGGGGATCACCGCCGGACAGCAGGACGTCGCGGATCTGCGGGTTTTGTTTTATGTATGCGATGGCGCTTTCCCAGTGATCGATATTTGAAAGGCTCTTCTGGTGTCTGCCGACTATGCGCGAGCGGGTACAGTACCGGCAATAGGTTGCACAGGAATCGGTTACGAGAAAAAGGACGCGATCCGGATATCGATGGACGATCCCGGCCACGGGGCTGTCATTTTCTTCTCCGAGAGGATCTTCCTCTTCTTCCGCAGTGCGGCAGCATTCATCGGTTACCGGCACCACCATGCGTCGTAACGGCTGGGACACATCCATTTCATCAAGAAGGCTGACATAATACGGTGTAATGGCAACGGGCAGATGACCTTCCTGTCCGTTCATGGCAAGCCGCTCTTCCTGTGAAAGCCAGATCATCTGTGACAGCGTCCGGACATCCGTTATCCGGTTTCGGAATTGCCATTTCCAGTCCTGCCACTCAGCAGTCGTAATTTCCGGATAGAAATGTTTCCGGAAGGCCTGGGCTCTGGTACTGTCTTTAAAACGAGAAACTCTGCGCAGTGGCTTGATCAAAACCACAGGCGGGTTTGGGTGGGTGTTACGGGATGGAAAAATGTCATCTATGCGATGATTATAATCAATTCCAACAACAAGACCGGTTATTCGACCTGGAGGTTCAACCTCCTCATTGAAAAGGGCCTCGCTTTCCATGTATTTACCCTCCTTGCTTTACGAAGCATTTAATCGGATTTTCTCGTTCGATTTCCAATCGTTCCCCTATTGGCGCTCTACTCTTTTTATCTGTGATTGTCAATAAATTTTTCCTCATTTTCAACCATTTATTCTTGACATAAAGGCACTGAAAATTAGACTGTGGAACAGCCGTTTTTTATTGCGAAAAAGAGAGGAAAAAATGCCGGAACTTCCCGAAGCAGAAACCCTGTGCCGTCAACTGAGAAAAGTCGTCCTGAACAAGACGATCCGGGGTATTGAAATCATCGATCCCAAACTGACATTGATCGATGAAGCTGTCGGCAGAAAAATAACAGCCGTCACCCGCCGTGGAAAGGCTTTGGAGATGCACCTTGATAATGACAGAAAAATAGTGCTCCATCTCCGGATGACCGGCCGGTTACAATGGCAGAACGATCGGCAGGAAAGGCTGCCGGCGCATGCACGCTTTACGATTGCCTTTGCGCAGGGCAGTCTCGTCTGTATTGATCCCCGGCGGTTTGCAACCCTTGTCATGCGGGACCATCAGCCTGGAGGTGTCGTGATTGACGATCCCCTGCAACATTGTTCGGCTGATCAGCTCGTGGAGCTGGCCCGAAACAGACGGCTTCCCGTAAAAGCTTTCCTCATGGATCAGAGATGGATCGCCGGTATCGGAAATATTTATGCCTGTGAGATTCTCCATGAAGCGTCTGTCAATCCCTGGCGAAAGGCTTGCAGTTTATCTTTGCGTGAGTGGAAGAACATTGCAGAAGCGGCAAGTCTGATCCTTAAAAGGGCCGTTGTCTGTCGTGGTACGACCATATCGGACTGGCGCGACCTGTTTGGCCGCAAAGGGGAA
>JAPLJQ010000130.1 GCA_026388495.1 Deltaproteobacteria bacterium
ATCGGTCCTGCATCCGTTGAACAGGCACAAAACATCAGGGTGCTTCTTAACGGCGCCATCCCCGAGATATGCAATCCATTAAGCGGAATCATTGCCGCAAAGCATATTGGTCGCATTGTCTTTGATAAAGAAAAACCTTCAGATGTCATTATTATTGCCGAATCCGTTGGTGAAGGCGCCCCCTATGCCGACCTCACTGATGTCGGCTGTATCCCGCTTTCACCGCTTGATGAAAGTCAAGCCATGAAATTCCTTCAAGATATGACCACCTTAATACATTCAAGATATTGAAGTAGTTGGGATTATTTATCATAACATATGCATTTACGAAACCTCACGAATATCAAAAAGACGAAACATAAATGGGCCTTCTAAACCTTCTGATTAACGACCCTCTAACGTTCATCCTTCTTGCCATACCCCTTCTGTACTCCATCATCATCCATGAACTGGCTCACGGCTGGGTGGCTTATCGGATGGGCGATCCGACGGCGAAGTGGCAGGGCAGGCTGAGCCTAAATCCTTTAAAACATCTCGATCCTATCGGCACGCTCATGCTTTTTATTTTTGGTTTTGGCTGGGCAAAACCGGTACCGGTAAACTTCAATAACTTACATGACACACGAAAAGGGCTTATATTCGTTTCATCAGCGGGTATCGCAGCCAATATGATCCTGGCCTTTCTGGCCTTCTTTACTTACCGCATCCTGTCGCCAGCGTCCGGTGGGGTTCCGGCAACCTTTCTCTATTACCTGGCCCAGATCAATATTATTCTGGCGGCATTCAACCTGATTCCCATTCCTCCTCTTGACGGTTCGAAAATTCTCATGGGATTTTTACCGGAAAGGCTTCAGTATTCTCTTTCACGTCTCGAGCCTTACGGATTTTTCATCATCATCGGTCTGCTGTATTTTGGAGCGTTGAATCCGTTTATTGATTTTTTCCGCTGGATTGTTTTATCCATCATCAGTATTTTGTTGCCTTAAGGAGGGGCGTTGCCATGTCATTTATCAACCTGACTGACGTCAAAGAAAAGGAAATCATTCCCGGTTTTCGAGGAAGGATGCTTCATTCCGAACACATGACCTTTGTTTTATGGAATATCACATCGGGATCATCGTTGCCTGAACATTCTCATTTCCATGAGCAGATAACAACGGTAATCAAAGGTACGTTTGAAATGACCGTCGATGGTGAAACGCAGATCATCGCGCCCGGCTCCGTTGTAATTATCCCTCCGAATGTAAAGCACAAGGGTAAATCGATAACCGATACCCAGCTTATTGACGCATTTTATCCCGTCAGGGATGATTACAGATAAACGCAACCTTATTCATGAAGATGTGTGCCATAACGGCGAGAATGTAATGATCGTTGATCATAAGCCTATCTGGCGGTGATCAACATAACCAATAATTTACAAAAGACTTCAATGTCTTTTGACATAAATCAAAGACACGTCCTGATTATCATGTCATCTGGAGGCCGTATCCGCTATTCCCATATCAGCCGGATAACACCATTTTAAGGAGGCCCATTATGTTTTGCTATCAATGTGAACAGACCGCCAAAGGTGAAGGATGTGATA
>JAPLJQ010000360.1 GCA_026388495.1 Deltaproteobacteria bacterium
CAAGATTTTTGTTTCGGGCAAAGTTGGACACTTCGTAATGAATGTATCCCGCGTCTCCGAGTATGGTGCACGTTCGCATAAAAAAGTCGTACTGCCCATCTTCGTCCGGAAGAAGAAACTCTCCCATTTGGTGCCTTTTCCCCAGCGTCGTATCGTTTTCAAGGGTAAGCTGATAGCAGGAAATGTGCTCCAGTTCACAGGAAATAGCTTCCTCCATGGTCTCTGCCCACGATTTGATATCCTGACCGGGAATGCCGTACATCAGATCGAGGCCGATGTTTTCAAAGCCTGCGTGCCTGGCGTCCGCGATGGTACGGCGTGCCTGGCTGCCTGTATGACGTCGTCCGAGAAACGCCAGAATGTCGTTGTTGAAAGATTGAACGCCGATACTGATGCGGTTTACCCCCATCGAACGGAAGGATTTCAGGTCATTAAGATTCATGTCCGCGGGATTGATCTCGACGGTGATCTCCGGATTTTTTGTGAAACGGAACGTTTCTCGAATGTGCGACAGGACGTCGCTGAATTGTTTCATCGTGAGAAGAGACGGTGTGCCTCCGCCGATATAGAGGGTGTCGAATCGGTTCCATGACGATCCGTACAGATTCATTTCAATGAAAAGCGCATTCAGGAAAGGGTTGATCCGATTGATGGAGGTTGTTGAGTAAAAGTTACAGTAGAAACATTTGCTCCGGCAGAAGGGGATATGAACGTAAAGACCGGGGTGTTTTATATGACTCTGTTGATTCATCGCATCAATCGGTGTCGGACTTCAGAACCGCGAGGAAGGCGCTCTGGGGAATCGCGACGGATCCGATCATCTTCATCCGCTTTTTCCCCTTCTTCTGCTTTTCCAGAAGCTTTCTTTTCCGCGAGATATCTCCTCCGTAGCATTTCGCCGTGACGTCCTTGCGGAAGGCTGAAATGGTGGTTCGCGCGACGATTTCGCCGCCGATAGCCCCCTGTATGGCGATTCGGAACATCTGTTTGGGAATCTCTTCCTTCAGCCGCTCACAGGACAGAAGTCCCCGGGCTCTGGCATGATCGCGATGAACGATCTGGGACAGGGCATCCACCTTTTCCCCGTTCACCAGGATATCCAGCAGGGCGAGGTTGCTTTCACGGTAATCGATCAGGTCATAATCAAAGGAACCATACCCCTGGGTGATGGATTTGAAACGGTCGTAAAAGTCATAGAGAATCTCCGCCAGGGGCATTTCATAGACGATCTCCGCCCGGCCGGGCCCCGTGTATTTAAGGTTGGAATTGATGCCCCGTTTTTCCATGCAGAGCTTCATGACCACTCCAAGGTATCTGTCCGGCATCATCATCGTCGCCCGGATATAAGGCTCCTCGGAGCCGACAATAGACATGGGATCGGGGTACAGGGAAGGATTATCCACTTCCGTAACTGTGCCGTCCTTCAGGGTAAATCTGTACCGGACACTGGGAACGGAAAGGAGAATGGACAGGCCGTACTCCCTTTCCAGCCTTTCCTGCACGACATCAAGATGGAGAAGTCCCAGGAAACCGCAGCGGAACCCCTGTCCCAGAGCCACCGACGAATCTTTCTGGTAGA
>JAPLJQ010000586.1 GCA_026388495.1 Deltaproteobacteria bacterium
AGGAGGGAGGTCCGTGTTGGCAAAGGGTGCACGCCCCCTGGTTTTGACTTCCGATAAAGTGACGATTCCAGAGAGATTGACTGTTTTTGCCGCAGCTGAAGGCGACCAGATCACCAGCACACTAGAAGAACAGGGGCACGGAACATTTACATATTATTTTCTTAAAGGTATCGGTGGTGACGCCAAGGGCACCGCAGGAGCTGTCACAGCTAAAGGACTCTATTCTTATCTTAAGCCAAAAGTTCAGGACGCTGCCAGAAGACAAAATAGAAATCAGGACCCTGTACTTCACATAAAAGGCGATCGCGAGTTGATTAAATTCTGATAGCATTTTGTTTAACCATTGCTTTCCGTATTCCTCAATTCCGATGAGTACCTATTGCCAAGCAGTAGTAGGTGTTATACGTAACAATATATTAAAAATATACGTATTATCTTACAAAATACGGTAATTTTAAGAACGGCACTGCTTCTTCAGTCAATCATACCAAAATCACCAGGATTGGGCGTATGACATATGAAAGTCGTTGCCTGCCTGCCTCGTATTACGTTTTCCGGAATTCGCCCATTGAAATTCATATGAATGCTGACACCCGTTTTTGAATGAGAGTCAGGATCTTGCGCGTGTCAAGTTTTATTTAGAAGTTCCCCGCTTTGCTGCCACCCCACCACCCTCACCTCTTTGCGCTCGTAGGCTTCACTCCCTCCATAGATCAGTGAGGGTCTCATCGCTTTATCAGCAGCAAGGGCACACCATTTCTCCAGTCCAACAAATGAATCGCGTGTAAGGGTCTTGCCTGACTTGATCTCGATCGGCATCAGCCCGGCACTCTGTTCGACAATAAGATCGATCTCATTGCCGTTGCTGTCCCGCCAGAAAGAGAATGGGGGTCGTTCCCCCTGGTTGAATTGCGATTTTGTCAGTTCTGAAATGATAAACGTCTCAAAGATATTGCCGCGCAGCGGGTGGGTTTCAATCTGTTCCGGTGTCCTGATCCCCAAAAGCCACGAGACGAGTCCTGCGTCATAAAAATAAAGCTTCGGCATCTTGACCAGTCGTTTGTTGAAATTGGCGTGGTGCGGACGTAGCAGAAAAACGAGGTAACTTGCTTCGAGCACAGAGATCCAAGCCTTAGACGTGTTATGGGTAATGCCACATTCCGTGGCAAGCGATGACAGGTTGAGCAACTGCCCGGTTCGCCCGGCGCAGAGCCGCACAAATCGCTGAAACGTTTCCAGTTCCTGAATCTTGAGCAGTTGCCGCACGTCCCGTTCGACATACGCGGTGACATAGGCAGCAAACCAGGAGGCGGAGGACATATCCCGATCGTAGAGAGGTGGATAGCTGCCGGTCAGCAGCATAGTGTCGGCCGTCGCCGGCAGCCTGCCTGCATGGGCAAGTTCCGGGAGTGAAAATAGAAATTTATTCAAATTGTCAAACGGTTTTACAAATAGCATAAGATTGTTGCGGCGTGAACAATCCATTTATAATTAATATTTGTTGTTCCCCCTATTGAAAATCTGATGTCTCTGCAAAATCGTCAACATCATAAATGGTAATCCCTACTCCAAATCCAAACTGAAATTCATATGAATGCCGATGCCCGTTTTTGAATGAGAGTCATGATCCTGGCGATGATCTTTACATCTTCATGGGACTTGTGGATGCCCTCTGCGATGGTTTCCGCATTGGATATGATCATCGCTGCCGTATCCCGCACCGTCTTGAGGACAAAACGTTTTTTTAAGGACAGGGCGTCGGCCAGCTTCTCCCAGTGGCGTAACTGGAGCCAGTCCGCTCTGTTTTCCCCACTGATTTTCATGGCGTACTTCTCCGACAGTTCAGGATAGATCTGTGTGCTGAGAAGGTCGTAAAAGGGCGCAAGCTGCGGTCCCCTCGCAGTGTACAGGATGGCGAGGTTCTTGGCATGGGCATCGGCGTTCCCGATGATCGTGTTAAAAATCACCCAAGACAAAAGGGACTTTTGATCCGCAGCGGGGCGGATGCTGCTTTCTCTGATCAGTGTAAAACACTGCTGGAGTGACGGGCCGCCCTCGCTTTCGTATTTCTGATCCGGCAGGATACCGAAAGCCTGGCAAAAATCCTCCTGGTGCAGACGCGCAACCTTGCCGTCCGGCTCTCTCCGCCTGTCGTACCGTTCAACGACCAGAAGGGTGTCCATGTTTTTCCGGATGAAAACCCAAGGCACAGGAAGGCCTGTTTTCCCGGCAAGCGCCATGCAGAAGGCCTCGTTTTCAACGGACTCTTCGAAGCCGGGGATGGGCAGCTTGATGATGTGCGTGCTGGGACTGTTTCCCCTAGCGATAAAGACCTTTCCGCTCTCCATATAAACGGGAAGCTTGTTTTGCGCACCTGCAAGCGACAGGCGGACACCTTCTTCTCCGGCAAGCAGTGGCTTTCGGGGAAGCTCTGCGATAATCTTGTGAAGTTCATTTTCGTCAAGCTCGCTGTATCCGGGACTTTCAGCAGGACGCAGACCCTGCGGCAGGATGGAGAAGGCCCCCGC
>JAPLJQ010000114.1 GCA_026388495.1 Deltaproteobacteria bacterium
TCCCCGTCGTCACCTTAGTTCCAATTAAGCTCGATCAGAGCTCTGTTGAGACTCTCTAAATGCCAGGATCGGACAAGGTGACTCTCTCAATGACTGAATAAAATATTTTAAAAAACTATTGACTAAAATAAACCAGGTCTCTATTCGTCATTCCGGGCTTGACCCGGAATCCAGGGAATGGCTGAAAATACTGGATTCCGGCTTTCGCCGGAATGACAATCGAGACAATTTTCCAGCGTTATTCAAAGGGCTCTCAAAATTTATGGGGTCTTAAAAATGAGTGAGGGGTGGTTTGCCGATGGGATAGACATTAAAGCCGATCTCGAAGCATTGCCTGTGGTCAAGAATGTTTCTGCCGTCGAAGATGGAGGCCGGCTTGATCATTCCGTCGAAGATTTTCCGGAAGTCGAGGCGGCGGTAAATATCCCACTCCGTCAGGACGGCGATGGCGTGGCAGCCGTGAGCCGCCGCATAAGGGTCTTCGACGAAACTTATTCTGCCTTCCATGCCGGCCAGGTCGGACCGGGCATTACTAAGGGCTCTGGGGTCAGTGATGATGACCTCCGCCTTTTCTTCCAGGAGCCTCCCTGCGATGAAGATGGCCGGGCTTTGCCTCGTATCCCCCGTGTTGGCCTTGAACGAGAATCCGTAAAGACAGATTTTCTTGTCCGTCAGGGTATTGAACATGGCCGTCATCATATTCAGGAGGAAGCGCTCCTGCTGGTATTGATTGATTTTGACGACGCCTTCCCAGTAATCGGCGACCTCGCTCAAGCCGTAATGCCTGCAGAGATAGACGAGGTTGAGAATGTCCTTCCTGAAACAGGACCCGCCGAACCCGACACTGGCGTTCAGGAATTTCGGGCCGATCCGGCTGTCCATGCCTACCGCTTTCGCCACCTCAATGATGTCCGCATCCGTCTTTTCACAGAGGGCGGAGATGGCGTTGACGGAGGAGATCCTCTGGGCGAGAAAGGCGTTCGAGACGATCTTGGAAAGCTCGCTGCTCCAGATGTTCGACTTAATGATTTTTTCCCTTGGGACCCAGTTGGCGTAAATATCTTCGATGGTTTCTCTGGCTTTCAGGCCGCTCTCCGTTTCCCGCGAGCCGATGAGAATCCGGTCGGGGTTCTCGAGATCCTTGACGGCGGTGCCTTCTGCCAGAAACTCGGGGTTGGAGAGGACGTCGAAAGAGATCGAACTGTTCGTGCACTGAAGGATGTTTTCCATGGCCTGGGCTGTTTTCACGGGGAGGGTGCTCTTCTCGATGACGATCTTGGACGACCGGGAATGCTGGAGGATCTGCCGGGCTGTCTTTTCCCAGTATTGGAGGTCCGCCGCCATACCGGCGCCCACACCGAAAGTCTTGGTCGGAGTGTTGACGCTGACAAAGATGATGTCGTTGTCCCGAATGCCGCCCGGTATATCGTTGCTGAAGAAGAGGTTTTTGCCCCGCGTCGCCCGGACGATTTCTTTGAGGTCCGGTTCGTAGATGGGCAGTTCGTCGGAGTTCCATGCCGCAATGCGGACCGGATCGATATCCACGACCGTAACCCGGTACAGGGGGCATTTGCGGGCCAATACCGCCATCGTGGGGCCTCCGACGTAGCCGGCGCCGATGCACAGGATGTTCTTTTCAAATGTCATGTTTTTCCTCTGATCTATGTGATCTATGTGGTCAATACCTGCTGTTTGAAGTATTCGATGGTCCGTTTCAGCCCCTTTTCGAGAGGGACCGTCGGTTTCCAGCCGAGCATCTCCCCGGCAAGGGTGATGTCCGGTTTCCGCTGCAGGGGATCGTCCTGGGGAAGGGGTCTGAAAACGATCTTCGAAGGGCTATTTGTCATACGGATGGTCATTTCTGCCAGGTCGACAATCCGGAATTCGTCCGGGTTGCCGATATTTACAGGGCCGAGGAACGCGTCGGGCGTGGCCATCATCCGGATCAGGCCTTCAATCAAATCATCGACGAAGCAGAAAGATCTTGTCTGTGAGCCGTCGCCGTAAACGGTGATATCTTCCCCTCTGAGGGCCTGAACGATAAAGTTGCTGACGACGCGTCCGTCATGGAGGGCCATGCGCGGTCCGTAGGTATTAAAAATTCTCGCGATTTTCACAGCCACCCTGTTCTGGCGGTGGTAGTCCATCATGAGACATTCCGCAGCCCGCTTGCCCTCGTCGTAGCAGCTTCTGATCCCTATGGGGTTGACCCTGCCCCAATAATCCTCCCTCTGGGGATGGACGTCCGGGTCTCCGTACACTTCGGAGGTTGATGCCTGAAGAATTTTTGCCTTGAGGCGTTTTGCCATTCCGAGCGTGTTGATGGCTCCCATGACGTTGGTCTTGATCGTCTTGATGGCGTTGAACTGGTAGTGAACAGGTGAAGCCGGGCAGGCCAGGTTGTAAATTTCATCGACCTCGAGATAGATCGGATTGATGATGTCGTGACGGATCAGCTCAAAGCGGGGATTGCCGATGAGATGAATGACGTTCTCCTTGCTTCCGGTAAAAAAATTGTCAAGACACAGGACATCGTTGTCCGTATCGATGAGCCGGTCACACAAATGTGACCCCAGGAATCCCGCACCGCCGGTGATCAGTATACGTTTCATATGTCGCCTTGAGTGTTTAGAATAATGTTTGTCTTATCA
>JAPLJQ010000386.1 GCA_026388495.1 Deltaproteobacteria bacterium
GATCAGTGTCGAGTCTTTCAAGGGCACGGTCCAACTGAGCGGCTTCGTTAATTCTCAACAGGCCGTCGATAAAGCGGCTGAAATCGTAAGGAGTGTCAAGGGGGTAAAATCCTTAAAACTGATCTGACCCTTGGGATCCAGGATGCGGTTGCAGGATGCACCACTACCAGGGCTCCGAAAAGTATGAGGTCTTCGGCGTATAAAGAGTCCAAAAGGCAACAGTAACAGCAATAAGCATACACAATGAAAACAAGGTATAGAAACTACCAGTAATGATGGCGGCATTTTCATATTGAAAGGACGCAAGAAACGGATGAACCATATGGTTTCATCCGACTAAAGCATACTTCGTTTCGTGAAGGGCCATAATTTTGAGTTTGAAGAATTCCATATCTCTGAATCCGTAGGCCATTCGTTTCATGGTTTTGATTTTGTTGTTTGTTCCTTCCAGGGGTCCCGATGAGATACGGTAATCATAGTAGGCAAGGATTCCTGATTTGTACCCGGCCAAAGTATCGGCAAACTTTTTGAGCATCTTGATACTGGTGGCTTGAGCTCTTTTGACCCAATCGGCGAAGACCTTTTCGGCAGTCTCTTTATTCGGTTGCAGCCAGATCTGCCGGAGATCTTCCTTGAGGTAGTAGGCACATGAGAGAGGCTCATTGAGCTTCAGTGCTTCAGCCAGTCGTTCTTTCTCCTTTTTCTCAGCATCGAGATTTTCGGGATTTTTCAGGAGGAGCCACCGGGTTCCCTTCAGGACTTCCTTGTGGAGATTCTCTTTTGCTTCCCGGTATAGATCTCTTCGGAGATCGGACAGTTTGTCATTGAAGAGCTTGATGACATGAAAATGGTCAAACACAATGGTCGCCTTGGGAAGATGCTCAAGAACGGCGCTGATGTATGCCGGCGACATATCCATGGCGACAGCCTTTACTTTTGCCCTGGAACGTCTGAGCTTTTTCCAGAAGGGATCAAGGGCGTCACCTCCCTTGCCGTCGCCAACAAAAATCACCGCACCTGTGTCCATGTCCAAAACCACCGTCAGGTAGCGATGCCCCTTGAGAACCGAAATCTCATCGATGGCAATCCGCCGAACATTTTTCAAACACAGCCGGGAAAATCTCCGGGTCAAATCCCTCTTTTGAATCTCCTTGACCACATCCCAGGAGATTCCCAAATGTTTGGCGACATCCTGAATGGTCATATGTTTCGACAGATCCAACGCATACCGTTCAAAAGCATGGCCGTAAGAAAACCGGGGATCGGCAAATCCGAGCTTCTCCTGACGGATATTCCCGCAACGCCGACATTCAAGCCGCTGAACCTCATAATCGAGAAACACCCTCTTCAAGCCGATGGGAACTATCCGAAATCGCCTGGAAAACTTTCCCCGAAAGATAATGTCCCGGCTCCTGCAGACCGGACAGCGAATCTTTTCCCGTTTGCGCTTGACGGAAAAGATGACCACCCCTCCTGTATATCGGGTGCGGATATATTCATAGCCAACCAGACCAAAAACGTGATACAAAAGACTCGTGGACATACTTCCCCTCCCATAAAAAGAAATCGTTTCCAATTTCTTTATGGGGTCGTGTGTCCACTCTTTTCAACTCATAAGTATGCATCAACCGGATGAACCAATTTTCTGATCAAGGCCATGATCCAGAGGGGATTCGTCAAGGTCGAAAACTTCAGAACATCCACCAACAAAAAGATCTATTTGTATTACCTAACCCCCAAAGGCATCGAGCAAAAGGCGAAGACCACCTTCTTATTTCTGAA
>JAPLJQ010000234.1 GCA_026388495.1 Deltaproteobacteria bacterium
ATGATATTATGATCATCGGGGGAACGGCACAAAATCCCGAGATGATCCGTTATCTTCAAAAAGAAATCAGGAATGTGATCGTACCGGAGGAAGCGCCTTATTTTGAAGCGCTGGGGTCCGCCCTGTGGGCCCTAGATCACGAGACGTCACTTTTTCCCGATATGAAGAAACTGTTCAAGGGAGAGGGGGATTCCTTCTCCTACCTTCCCTCCCTAAAAAGCTCCATCAACATGGTGGAATTCAAAACCACGGATAGAGGTATTGCCCGGCAGAATGATCGTTGCATTATCGGACTCGACGTCGGATCGACAACAACCAAAGCCGTCCTGCTCCGAACCAATGACGACAACATCCTTGCGTCCGTTTACCTGCGAACCAACGGAAATCCTGTCCAGGCGTCGAGGGAATGCTATACCGATCTTTACGCGCAACTCGGCCCGATAGCGGATAAAATTCATATCGTGGGGTTGGGCGTTACGGGCTCAGGCCGGCAGATTGCGGGACTGCACGCCATGACCGGCGGCATCATCAATGAAATCATTGCCCATGCAACTGGCGCCCTGCATTTCGATCAGGGAGTGGATACAATCTTCGAAATCGGCGGGCAGGACGCCAAGTACACGTATATCAGAAATGGAGTGCCCTCGGACTATGCCATGAACGATGCCTGCAGTGCGGGGACGGGGTCGTTTTTAGAGGAAGCGGCAAAGGAGACCATGGGAATCGACATGGAGGAAATCGGAGCCATCGCAGTCCGGGGGAAAAAGCCGCCAAACTTTAACGATCAATGCGCCGCTTTCATCAGCAGCGACATCAAGAATGCAACACATGAAGGAATGACGACCGAAGATATCGTCGCCGGTCTCGTTTACTCGATCTGCATGAACTATGACAATCGTGTCAAGGGGAATCGACCGGTCGGAAACAACATCTTCATGCAGGGGGGGGTCTGTTATAACCGGGCCGTACCTATGGCCATGGCTGCCCTCACGGGCAAGCGAATCGTCGTTCCACCTGACCCCGGACTGATGGGAGCCTTCGGAGTCGCCCTTGAAATCAAACGCATGCTGGAAATCCATCTCCTGGATGAAAAGACATTTTCCCTCGGGAAACTGAAGGACAGAACCATTGCCCACGGAGAATCCTTTACCTGTCATGGCGGGAAAGAAAAGTGCGACCGGAAATGCGAAATTGCCAGAATCGTCATTGAAGGAAAGACGTATCCCTTCGGCGGCGCCTGTAACAAATGGTACAATCTTCGATTCAGCATTCATGTGGATACGGAAAAAATGAACCTCGTCAAGATGCACGAACATCTGGTTTTTGATCAGGCCATCCCGCCGCCCGAGAAACTCGGCGTGAAAAAAGATGCAAAGACCGTCGGAATAAATAAGTCTTTCATGACAAACACCTACTTCCCCCTTTACTATCGCTTCTTTTCCCGCATGGGGTTTCGGGTCATGATCTCCGATGCGTTAGACAGGGAGGGCATGGATCGCAAGAGAGCTCCTTTCTGTTACCCTGCAGAAATTGCACACGGTTTTTTATCAGGCGTATTGAAAAAGGGCCCGGATTATCTGTTTCTGCCTCACATCAAGGGCGTATATGTGGAGAATGGCACTGAGCAAAACACGACCTGTCCTCTATCGCAGGGCGAACCATACTACCTGTCCAGCGCCTTCAAAAATCATGAAACATTCAAGGAAATGGTGAAAGAGGGAAAAATCCTGAAACCCGTTATCGATTTTTCCAAAGGATTTGAAGCGACGAGAGACGTTTTTATTGCCATGGCGAGGCAACTGGGCTGTTCAAGGAAAATGTCTCAAGCGGCATATAATGAGGCGGTTGACATCCAGAAGTCGATTCACAGGCAAATGAAGGAGACGGGGCTGGCTTTTTTAAAAGAACTCGAAAAGGACCCTGATCGTTTTGGCGTGGTTATTTTTGGGAGGTCTTACAACGCCTTTGTATCAGAAGCGAATATGGGCATTCCCCACAAATTCGCATCCAGAGGCGTATCCGTCATCCCCTTTGATTGCCTCCCCCTTGAAGAAGAGACAGCCCCTGAAAGTATGTACTGGTCGACGGGACAGATGATCCTCAAGGGAGCGTCCTTTATAAAAAAACACCCTCACCTTTTCGGATGTTTCATCTCCAATTTTTCCTGCGGACCCGATTCCTTCCTCGTAGGATATTTTCGCGACATCATGGACAGAAAACCTTTTTTGATTCTCGAACTGGATTCTCATGTTGCCGATGCAGGCCTGGAAACGAGGATCGAAGCTTTCATGGATATCATCAAGAATTACAGGGCAATGGAGAGGGAAGGGGACGCTCATCCATATCGGTCCCGATTTACCCCCGCGCATTTTGATTATTCAAAACAGGTGTTCATCGATTCCAGCGGCAGAGA
>JAPLJQ010000065.1 GCA_026388495.1 Deltaproteobacteria bacterium
GACCCGCTGCCTTCCACCTTCAATCTCTGTCATGGTGATACTGTCTTGATAACCTCTTTCTCTGACCATGGCCAGAACTGTCTGCCCCCTCTCGATATGACGGGGAATGATGACCAGTTTGATGTCGGGATAACTCTCCAAAAGGCGCTCGTAAATATCAAGGACAATCTGCTCTTCTCCATCATGCGTGCTTCCGGCGACAAAAACCATGTCCTCTGCGTTCATATTGAGCCGGCGCAGCATTTCCTCGCGCAATCCCGGTGACGCCTTGGTTGCAAGGCTGTCATACTTTGCATTCCCCAAAACATGGACCCTGGACGGCGGCATCCAGAGAATCATCATACGTTCCTGATCCACTTCCGAAATAACGCCGATTTCATCAATGGCTTCCAGAACCTGCTTCCAGAAGAACCGGGTCATGGCGTACCTCTTAAAGGAGCGGGGAGAAATGCGTCCGTTGACCATGACGATTTTCACCCCCCTTTCCTTGCAGATCCGGATAAGATTGGGCCAGAGTTCCGTTTCCGTAGGGACAAAAATATCAGGTTTTACCCGGCGGAGCACCTTTCTGACAACCCGGGGGATATCCAGAGGGTAATAGATGAAAGCCGTTGCGCCGGGAACGATCCTGCGGGCCATCTCCTGGCCCGTTTCCGTTCCTGTGGAAAGAACGATACAGGCCCCCGGGTAATAATCTCTCAGGGAAGCCACAATGGGAGCCGCAGCCGTCACCTCCCCGACGGATACGGCATGGACCCAGATCCGGGGACTGCCTTTCATGTCTTCAAAAACCATGGGGGGCATAAAGCCGAATTTCGGACCGAGGCTTTTCCGGTACTTGCCTGTGAGCATCATCCTGAATGCGAAATAGGGAACGGCAAAGAAGGCTGCAACCCCTAACAGGACATTATAAAGGATGTACATGGATCACCGACATGAGCGTCATTTGATTCTCAGGACCTTATTACTCAAAACCTTATTTCACAGCTTCGAACTTCCAGTGAAGGGGCGTTTACGGGGACACCATCCCGGCGATGGTGAGAAATATGGCGAAAATCATCAGCTTTTTTTCCTTGCCTGTCAAGCATCATTTGTTGTCTGTCATTTGTTGTCCTGTCAGAAGCAGGAGATAATTGGGGAGATGAGAATTGGGGACAGCCACTGATTAACGCACATTGACAGGGCTGCCGCAATAATGTATGAAACTTCTATTAATCCGGCGATGATACCTATCAACCAATGTCATGCCGGACTTGATCCGGCATCCAGTCTTTCACACACTGTTTTCGCTGGAATGACAAAGAGGGTTGTTTGCCGGCATAATATACACAGAGGACAACGCATGCCATGAAGAAGATCGCCCCGTCCATCCTGTCCGCAGATTTTGGCAGACTTGCCGAAGAAATCGCCGCCGTGGAAGCGGCCGGCGCAGACTGGATCCATATCGATGTCATGGACGGCCACTTTGTTCCCAATATCACCATCGGGCCGGGGGTCGTCGCGTCTCTCAGAAAAACCACGAAACTACCCTTCGATGTCCACCTGATGATCGAAAACCCGGAACAATACATCGAAGCCTTCGCATCAGCGGGCAGCGACGTGATCACCGTCCATGTCGAGACCTCGCGTCATCTCCACAGAACCCTGACCCGGATCAGGGAACTGGGCGCCAAGGCAGGCGTTTCTCTCAACCCGGCAACACCGCTGGGCCAGATCGAACCTGTCCTGAATGATCTGGATCTTCTTCTCATTATGACCGTCAACCCCGGTTTCGGGGGACAAAAGTTCATCAGCGGCGTTCTGCCCAAGATAAAAAACGCGAAAGAAATCGTTTCCTATCTTGCTCCTCACGTCCTGATCGAGGTGGATGGCGGGGTTACCCTGGATAACATCCGCTCCGTTGCCGATGCCGGGGCCGACATCTTCGTTGCGGGCGCCGCGGTTTTCGGAAGCGAAAATTACGCCCGGACCATTGAGGCCATGAAAGCCGCCCTTCAGCAATAATAAATAGGGATCATATATGCCCCCTCGTTTGACCGCCGAAGCGGCCCATTTGGAAGTTCATCGCATCGTTAACTTTCTTCGCCATCACCTGCCTCCCCCATTCAAGGCCGTAGTAGGGCATTCCGGCGGGATAGATGCCGATGTCGTCGCCCGCCTGACGACGAGAGCCCTTGGTCCCGAGCGGATTAAATTATTCACTGTATTGCAGACGGATTTTGAAGAAAGATTTCTGATCAACGCCCGCCGGACGTCGCATTCCCTGGAAGTTCCTCTTGTGGAGATTGATCTCTCCAGATTATCACAGCCCTTAATTGAAGCTATCGCGCTTGCCGATCCCTCCACAAGGTTCCGTCCTGATGGCTTGCTCGATCCGGCGCGCATCAAGGCCTCCCTGCGCACCTCCGTCTTTTCCACCTATGTGGAGAGAGGGTATGTGGTTGCAGGAACCTCCAATCGTACGGAGCATGAACTGGGATTTTTTCTGCCGTTTGGCGACGGGCTCTGGCATCTGGGTCCCATCGCACACCTATACAAAACCCAAGTATTCGATTTGGCTCATTGTCTTGATTGTCCCGATACCGTCATCCAGCAACCGCCATCCGGCGGATTCTGGATAGGCGAAACGGATCTTGAGGATATATCTTTTTGGCTTCTTCATGGCGAACCCGTGCGGGAGGACAGGACCTGGACGACAGAGGAAATGGAAATCTTCACCCGTATTCATGGGGTGTTATCGTTTGCCTCCATAGACTCGGTTCTATGCCGTCTGGCGGCGGAACCTCGCGATGAAGCCATCGTTTCTGCCACGGGCATGCCGGTGGATGTAATAGCACGCATCCGCAGGCTTGCAGAACAAACAGAGCTGTCAAAACGGCGGCCACTCCATATAAGCCTCAGCCCGCTCCGGTCATAAATCAATAGCAAGAAACACGGTCGTGACGGAAGCGCCTGGAAGCCCTGCCAGGAAGAGACCTTTGAATTTCTCCAAGAGGACAGGAATATCAGTCTCTATTTATTCAGAATCCGGCCGGCCTCTGTCACGATGCGTTCGATGAGGTCGGAAACCGTCGGCTCATCGTGAATCAACCCCGTCGCCTGCCCGACAGGAAGGAGTCCCTTATCATTATCTCCATCTTCCGTGGCGATGCGAAACGCCTTGAAACCGTTTGCCATGCGGGCCAGTTCCCATGCCTTCTGCCAGCCGGAAGCAAGGATTCCCAGGAACAGCTTGAAGAAAGGAAGATGCAACTGCCTTGCAATATCCCTGGCGTTCCTGAAGGCCTCTATCAGGTCAAGCCTTTGTCTCAACGCTCTTTCAGCCGAGTCGGTCTTCATGACCCGGCAGTAAATGCCATCGAAACGGGGTGAATAGAGGGTATCGTAAACGTCCTTCTCCAGGGACAGTTTCTTGAAAGTCGCATGCAGGGGACTTTCCGTGGTCGTCATGAACCGGGTTCCCATGGCAATCCCATGGGCGCCCAGGGCCAGCGCAGCCGCCAGCCCCCTTCCATCGGCAAATCCTCCCGCCGCAATAACGGGTATTTTGAGGACATCCGCAAGGGACGGAATCAGAACCAGGGACGTGACCATATCTCCGTGGGCGGCCGCTTCGTGCCCTGTAGCAATGACGGCATCCGCGCCATAGTCCTCCGCCCGTTTTGCATGACGGGCATTGGTGACCGTGGCAATGACCTTCCCGCCGTATTGATGGGCTTCACGGACGAGCCAGTCCCCCTTCCCCAGAGCAAAGTTGATGACAGGCACCTGCTCCTCCAGGAGAACTTTTGCGTTCTCAGAGGCTCCAGGCATGATAAGCGTCGCATTGGCGCCAAACGGTCTGTCGGTGAGCGTCCTGATCTCCCGGATGGCCTGTCTCGTCTGATCGACATCGAGAGGCCCTGTGGCCAGAATTCCCAGGCCCCCGGCGTTTGAAACGGCCGCCACCATCTGAGGCACGCTGATCCAGCTCATGCCGGAAAGGACAATGGGACAGGTGATACCAAAAAGTTCTGTGATGCGGGTCTTCAAAAATGACTCCTCTAAAAGGAAAAGGGGATTATATTCATATCCGCTATCGGGACTGTAGCATCCTGCCAATCGTCATGATCTCGGCCTCTTTCGTCCCTTCGTAGAGTTCAAGGATCTTTGCATCCCTGTACCATTTCTGGACGCTGTATTCATCAATATAGCCATACCCACCATGAAGTTCCACGGCATAATTGGCACAGAATACAGCCGTCTGACCTCCGAAATATTTGGCCATGGCCGCCAGGGTATAATCGGGCCTGCCATGATCCACCAGCCAGGCCGACTTATAAACGAGACCTCTCAAAGCTTCGATTTTAATTGCCATCTCCGTCAGCTTCATCTGGGTCAACTGAAATGCGCCCAGAGGGGCTCCAAAGGCCGACCTCTCTTTTACATACTTGATACTGGTCTCCAGACAGGCTTCCGCCAACCCCAGGGCCTGGGCGGAAACCATGATTCTCGTGACGTCAAAGAAGTGCATCAACTGACGGAAGCCGTTTCCCTCCCTGCCGATGAGGCTGGATTGGGGAACCCGCGCGTCTTCGAAGACAATTTCCGCCGTGTCACTGGAACGGATGCCCATCTTCCCGCGGATCTTGTTTCTGGTGACACCCGGGGTGTCCGCCGGGACGATGATAAGACTGAAGCTGTTGTGTTTCTTTTCTTCCGGGTTGGTGATGCACTGGGCAACCATGAAATCGCAGACCGTTCCGTTGGTAATGAACATTTTGTTCCCGTTGATGACATAGTCATTTCCGTCTTTCACGGCCCTCGTCCTGTAGCCGGCCACATCGGTGCCTGCATCGGGTTCCGTAAAGGCTCCTGCGCTGACCTGCTCGCCTCTGCAGACCGGCGGCAGATACTTTTTTTTCTGTTCTTCCGTACCAAATTGAAATATTGCTTCACAGCCAAACGCAGCGGCAACGACGTTCAACCCGATGCCCATGTCCACTTTGGATAATTCCTCCGTAATGATGGCATTCCCCAGAATGCCCGCTCCGGAGCCGCCGTATTCTTCGGGCACCCAGGCAGCGACAAGGCCATTCTCCGCGGCTTTCCTGCGAATTTCCGGCGTGTATTTCTCTTCTTCGTCACATTCACGGGACAGACTGGAAAACTCCGTCTGGGCAAATTTCTTTGCCATGTCTTTCAACATCTTCAGTTCATCCGTCAATTCAAAATCCATCTTGCACCCTCCTAAATGTAGAGCTTTCTCAATTGAATCTTGTTGATCTTGCCCACGCTGGTCTTGGGAATCGAGTCAACAAGCTGATAACGGTCAGGTACGCCATACTTGGGAATCTTTCCCTCTTTGGCAAATTTAGTCATAAACTTATGCAGATCTTCCTCGCTGACCTTGTCCCTGTATTCCGGCCTCAAAACAACGATCAGCAGAGGCCGCTCGCCCCATTTGTTATCAGGGATGCCTATCGCCGCTGCTTCCGACACGGCTTCATGCTGGCTGATGAGATTTTCAAGTTCGAGAGAGGATATCCATTCACCGCCCGTTTTAATGACGTCTTTGGTTCTGTCTGTAATCTGGATATAACCCGCGGGGTCTATGAAGGCCACATCTCCCGTATGAAGCCACCCATTCTGCCAGAGGTCCTTTGTTCTTTCCGGGTCTTTAAAATAGCTTTCA
>JAPLJQ010000120.1 GCA_026388495.1 Deltaproteobacteria bacterium
CCTGCATGCTCGCCCATTTCCAGCACGGGTACGGACTGCAAGAACCGGACGGCTGCCGCCCGCCGCCGTTATGATGACCTTCAGCAGCAGTTCGGTGCACAGAACTTATCTATGTACACGCAATAATTATACTAATTACTGTCACCACTCCCGTTTTATGGCTCTAAAAGGTGTGGTTCGTGAATGTAAATAGTTAATATTACTTGTTTTAGATAAGCGAAATATAATAATATTGCTTTTATCAAAGCCTTTTCTTATTAGTCGCCTTTCAATAAATCCGGTCTAAATGGATAGTACGACAGTTATAATGGGGGCGGCGCCAGAGGACTACGCCAAAAAGATGAGGAAGACGTTTCTATTCCTCGATACAAATTGCCGAATGGGCTATATCAAATTTCCATGTGTCAGAATAACCATTGACTTTAGCCTGTCAATCGTTGTATCAACGCCAATCTGCAAACCGGGCCCGATAAGCCCGGTTTTTTATGTTTAATAAAGCTTTTGAGGTTTTGAAATTGGATAAACACCACAGAAGAGAAGTGGATCGCCGCCGCAATTTCGGGATCATCAGTCATCCCGACGCCGGGAAAACCACCCTGACGGAAAAATTGTTACTTTTCGGCGGGGCCATCCAGCAGGCCGGCGCAGTCAGGGCGCGCAAGACCGGCCGCCATGCACTGAGCGATTGGATGAGCATCGAAAAGGAACGGGGCATTTCCGTCACCACTTCGGTTATGAAATTCAACTACCGTGACTACGAAATCAATCTCCTGGATACACCGGGTCATCAGGATTTTTCGGAAGACACCTATCGGGTGCTGACCGCCGTTGACAGTGCGCTGATGGTTATCGACAGTGGCAAAGGCGTGGAGCCGCAGACGGAAAAGCTCATGGAGGTGTGCCGGATGCGCAACACCCCGATCATCACCTTCATCAACAAGCTGGACCGTGACGGCCTGACGCCGCTGGAACTGCTCACCGACATCGAAGAAAAGCTCCAGATCGAGTGCGTCCCTATGTCATGGCCCATCGGCATGGGAAAGTCTTTCCGGGGCGTCTATAATCTCTACCGTGGAGAGTTGCACCTCTTCACCTCCGGTGGGCATACCCAGCCCCAGGAGGGTGTTGTGATCACCGATCTTGCCGATCCCCGCCTTGAAGAGATTCTGGGAAGCCAGGCCGCGGAGCTCCGGGAGCAGGTTGAACTCCTCACGGGGGCCGCCAATCCCTTCGAATTGAAACAATATCTGAAGGGCAATCAGAGCCCAGTCTTCTTCGGCAGCGCTATCAATAACTTCGGCGTAAAAGAACTCCTCGACGCCTTTGTGGAAATGGCGCCGGCTCCCGTCGCCCGTGCCGCCGTGACGAGGGAGGTGTCGCCCTATGAAGAGGACTTTTCGGGTTTCGTCTTCAAAATCCAGGCGAACATGGACCCTTCCCATCGAGACCGTATTGCCTTCCTCCGTGTCTGCTCGGGGACGTTCCGACGGGGCATGAAGGTGATTCACCACCGGATCGGCAAGGGAATTACCCTCGCAAATGCCACCATCTTCATGTCTCAGGACCGTACCCATGTTGAAGAGGCCTACCCGGGAGATGTCATCGGCATTCACAACCACGGCACCATCAAGATCGGTGATACCTTTACGGAAAATGAACCGCTGAAGTTCACCGGTATCCCAAACTTCGCTCCGGAAAACTTCCGGCGCATACGGTTGAAGAACCCTATGAAGAGCAAACAGCTCCTGAAGGGTCTGGTTCAACTCTCTGAGGAAGGGGCCGTTCAGGTGTTCCAGCCGCTTGGGAAAAGTGATTACATCCTGGGAGCGGTGGGCGTCCTCCAGTTTGACGTGACCGCCGAGAGGCTGAGAACCGAATACGGCGCCGACACGGTTTTTGAAGAGACGCCGTACAACGTTGCCCGCTGGGTTGCGTGCGCGGATGAGAAACGATTCAAGGAGTTCGAACGGGAAAACGGGAATTCCCTGGCCCTTGACGCCGAAGGTCGCCCGACATTTCTTACCGCCAACGAGTACCGACTGGAACGATGCATGGAGAACTGGCCCGAAGTAAGATTCCTCAAGACACAGGAACACGGCTGACAATAGTCGTCACCTATTCTTGACATCCAACGCCCTTATCCTTATAATTTCCTCAATCTTGTCAAAATGATGATAATCCTTGAGGGTCTTGAAATGCCCTCCCCACTGCCATCCCCGGCGCTGAAATTCTCTGACAACTGAATGGGTTTCGGAAAAAGTGCCTTCTTCCCCCACGTCATAGGTGGCGCCGTCCGGTGAAATGCGTCCAGTTTCATATATGACGGGATTCTGGCAGGGATTGATATCAACGGCCCTGCCGAAGGCGTGACGGGAAAGCCTCTCTGTTCCCAGGACGAGGCGGTAATTGAAGGCGGATGAATTGTTGTCGGCCATGGAGCGATCATCCGACCAGCCATATCGCACGATGGGGATCGCTCTGGCGACGGGAAATCCAAGTGCCTCGATAAAACGGAAGATTTCCAGGATATCCGGCACGACCTCTTTGTGAACCACCAGTTGCCCCTGATGCAGGCGGCCGTCAAAGGCCCTATAGCGGACGTGGATGAGAGAAAGGGATTCAATTACATTACGGGGGGCATCCGTTCCAGCAATGGCTTCTTCAAAAGTCATCCGGCTGTCTATGATGAGGGTCGCATTTATCAAAAATCCATCACCCTTTGAATAGTTTTCGTATCCAGGGAAATTTCCAGGTAGATGTTTTCCAGTGTCACAGCATCCAACGTGGTAAAATCTTTTTCGACAGGGGTGATGATCAGCCCTGCCATATCCACCAATCCAGGGGAGATCAGGATTCGTTTTTTACACGTCAGGTAATAGGCATCGGGACGATGTTTCCGTCGCAGAAAAATGACGAGTCGCCAGATGTTTTCACGGTATGAGCAAAACAGGTTCATCATTGGCTCATCGGACGTCGGTATGGCGGCTTTTAAACTGTTCATGATCGTCAGAAGGGCGGCCGACACACCATCAATGGCTTTACCTTCAATGACAATGATTTCACGTCCAAGGTTCCCAATAGTGAAGAAGGAAATCCCATCCATAAACGTCGCCGGTTGGTGGTTATGGGCCTCCCGGAGTTCCTTTTCAATGGGCAGTACACCTGCGGGAGCTGCCTGAAAATGGAGATGATCCGGCGCGGAAGCCCCGGCGCGGGGACCGTTGTAAAACACGTTGAAATCAGGTGACAGATCCTTTGCCAGGTCTAAAAACAGGGTGACGGAACCGGCAAATGACTGGGGAATGTGTGTGATATGTGAAACCGTATAATGTTGTTTAAATATGGGAAAAGGATTACAGAGAATCAGAAATTCCTGCCGATACAGAACGCCTTTTTGCGGTTCCGGGAGATTCTCCGGGCAGAGGAAACACGGTCTTTTACTGATGGATTGGGGGTCGACAGGGGCGGCGCTGCTTGTGATCCTCGCCGGATTGAATTGCAGTTTTGCCGAAAATCCGTTACACTGGAGGTCACGCACGCGAACGTGATTCAGGGCATCAATGCCTTCGGAAAGTGCCGGCCACCGGTTTTTTTGTTGAAAAAACAGGCTGCAACAGAGGCCTGGCAGATCGGGCTCAGAGCTGTCGGCGTCGAATGACGAAAATATCCTACCATGGAGACGGCTCCCCTCGCTGCAACCGTCCCTCACCATATCTATTCTTTCGGACGATTCTCTATTCAGTTTCTGACGTGCCAAAATCTCCATCGTCCGTATTTTATCTTTAAAAGCGTCATTCCGATTTCGCCTTTCGACGGATAGGGCGGCGTCCGTATTTCCTTTCCAGCGTCGGCACAGATAGAGGCTTTCATAAATTCGACCGATGCGATACTCCCGGGATAACCGGAGGGCAAGGGCATAATCTTCCCCATAGCCCACGTTTAAAAAACCGATCCCCCGGATAAGGGCCGTGTCAAATGCTCTGGGCGCCCCCAGTCCGTTAACGCGGAGGGCGTTGTTGTGTCCGTTCGTATCTGTCCATTCCCTGTGATCGATCAGGCCGGGGGCGATTTCTTCCAGCGATTCATTGACGAGGGTATATGCACCGATGACCATGGCAAAATCGCCGTGTCGAAAGATGTCGACCATTTTTTGCAGTGCATCCAGAGACCTGTAAAGATCGTCCGAATCGAGCTGAACGGCGTATCGACCGCAATGTCTGAAAGAAACAGCTTCATTCCAGCACCCTCCGATACTGAGATCGAAGCGTGACGGGATAATATGCTTCACAGCAGGATTCTGTCCTGCAAGCCCTGAAAGAACGGCCGTTGTTCCGTCCGTGGAATGGTTGTCAACGACAATCACATTGAAAGGAAAATTCGTTTCCTGCGAGAGGGCGCTGCGTATAGCATCGGCGATGGTATGCATGCGGTTGCGGACGGGGATGATCACACTTGCCTCAACGGGAAAAGGGTATGCCGAAGGCGGCACGGTTTTAAACTCGGGGTGTATGTAGGCGCCGATGTTTCTCAGGTGTTGCGTCGCAGCGTCTTCCAGTTCTTTCTGTGCAGCGTAATTCCTGGGGTCGACGTAGTCGAAATGTTCTTCATGCCGGGAGTTAATGGAATCTTTCACCGCCTTGATATAAAGAAATTCCTGAATATGGAAGGGCGGGGTATTGACGGATACTTTCAACCGCACATCGTAGAAACCGGCATGTTTCGTTTTAATGACGGCGCCGTATTGTTTCAGAGCCCCGCGGAGGGCGGGCATGGAAAAGACCATGACAGGCCCGAAATCAAAATCGTCCCGGATGCTGCCCGTCTGATAATCGTTGACGGGGTGCTCTGTCAGGGCTCCGTCTTTTTCTTCGTAATAGTCGGAAAAAACCATGCCGGCGGCGGTAGATTCCACCACATCCAGGAACCTCTCCATGGAGCCGGGAACAA